>CAMPHP010000275.1 GCA_946885925.1 uncultured Litorilinea sp. | reverse complement strand
CCACTGCATTATCATTTCGAATTGCTGGGGTGGAGTGAGACGCAAATCAAAGAGCGGTTCTGGCTTGTTTCCCTTTTGTGCGGCATGTTGGGCATCGCCTTGGCACTCATATGAGTGCCAAGGCGATGATGGGCTGGGGTGTGTGAGTCTGCCGCTGTTTATTCGGGCGGTGCACTAATCTTTTTGTGTTCCCGCTGGACCATTTTGTGCGCGCAGTTTGCAAATCTTTGATCGCCGCGACCCTTGGCGTCCAGCATAAGGGCCTACTATTGTTTCTTTACGCCTGTTCCTTTACGCCTGTTCCTTTACGTCGCGATAGAGTTCGAGTAAGCGGCGGGCATTATTTTCTGCCGAGAGCTTGCGCGCTTGTTCACCTGCTTGACGCCCCAGCCGTTCTCGTAGCCCGGCGTCTTGGGCCAGGCGCAAGAAACGTAATCCAAAGCTGAGGTCGTTGTTCTCCGCAAGCAATCCAGTCTCCCCATCCCGAATAATATCCGCCACGCCGGGCGAGCGAATTCCCAAGGCAGGCAGATTGGCTGCGGCTGCCTCAATAAAGGTAAGCGGGTGAACTTCGCTCAGGCTAGCCGAGACAAAGAAATCCCCACTTGCCATATAGTTGGGTACTTCCGCATAGGGAACGCCTCTGGTAAAACGCACCCGTTTGTCGATGCCTAGTTCATTGGCTAGTTGCTGCAACTCTTCCAACTCCGGGCCATTGCCTACTAAGACTAGATAGACCGGCTCGTATTCATCCGCAACGTAGCGAAAGAGATGTAAGAGCCGCGGGATATTCTTTTCACCACTCATGCGCCCTACATACATGGCAATGACGGCATTGTCGGGTAATCCTAGCTCAGCGCGCGTTATCTGACGCTCCGGCTGTGCAAAGCGTTCTGTGTTGATACCATTGGGAATGACCACGATCTTACCTTGCGTTCCCCAACTTTGCATCACCTCCGCCATGCCCTCGCTGGGTGCAACCAGCGCATCGCATCGCTGGCTGAAAGAACTGAAGTAGGTTTGGAGCGCCGTATCTGAGATGGCATCGGGCAATAGCTTTAGATATTGCTTGACATAAAGATCGTAGCGCGTGTGGTTGGTAAAGACCAGGGGAATATTGTAGCGATTGGCCGCATAGAGGCCAAAGGAGCCGCTGACAAAGGGATGATGAACATGCAGCACATCCATTTGCCCCAAGAGTGTTCTGGCTCGCTTGTTGAGGGAAAGACTTAGGTGATAGCCGGTGTCAGCGAGGGGGATGCCCGGAATGCGGATGACGTTTGGTTCCTCATCATGATATTCCTTGCCGGAAGGCACAAAAAGCCAAACCGTTTCGCCCCACGCCTCAAGGCATTGTTTGAGCAGGGCAACATGGTGCACAATTCCATTGGCCGAGGGTTTGTAGATATCGGTTAATAGTGCGATGCGCATAGTGCCTCATTTATCACGTGATTTATTACGTGCGTTAATAAGTAACTCAAGTTGCCACCTGTGGAGAACATTCCGCTCTGTCACTCCTCGTCCAGGGGCGGCAGAGAGACTCCTACGGAGTGACAGGCTTATTGAATTCTCCGCCACGGAAGATCGCCAGAGCACGGTTTAAAGAGCACGATCCAAAGAGCACGATCCAAGATGGCAACCTGAGGTAATTACATGATCGTTTGCGTGCTATAGATTAATGCCATCCGCTTTGATCCTATTTGCAGAGTGGCCCCTAGAGTGATACGACTCTATTGGTGACCTATCTATTGGTGACCTATTGATGATAACTCTAAATGTTAACGTTAGTCGTGATAACGCTGGTAGGAATGACTCCATTGTTGATATTGCCTAAAGGCTGTACAAAAATCAGTACGCATGGAGCCATTGTTTGTTGCGTCTCAATATTCTATTCAGAACATTCTATGCAGATGGGCGGGCGCAAAACTTGACAATCCGCCAGGGGGATCGTTGAATGGAGGGTATAGATAATTTCATAGAAGCGATTTTGAAGGAATTTCTTGATGAAACAAACGCGAACATTGTTGGGTGTTTTCGCCCATCCTGATGACGAGAGTTTTGGCCCTGGCGCAACATTGGCGCGCTATGCAGCGGAGGGTGTAGACGTTCATGTAATCATTGCCACTGATGGCATTGCAGGCTCTGTGGAAGCATCTCACCAACAGAAAGAACATGAAACACTGGCACAGGTGCGTTCGGCAGAACTGGCGAATGCTGCTGTAGCGCTGGGGGTAACGACAATTTGGTCACTGCCTTATCGCGACAGTGGCATGCGCAATACAAGTGCCAATGAGCACCCTGACGCGCTCTTTCAGCAGCCGTTGGAAAAATTGGTAGAGGAGTTGACCGGCTATATTGAGCGTTTGCAGCCACAAGTGATCATGACCCATGATCCTTTCGGAGGCTATGGGCATCCTGACCACATTCGCTGCTGCGAGGCGGTAACAGCGGCCTTTCATTTGACCCTGGAGCAAGGCCAAAAGCGCAATGGCAATGGTTATCGCGGGCCACAGAAGCTCTATTACACCGCGATGGACAAGAAGACGTTAAAGACTTTTGTTCGGTTGATGCCCCTCTTTGGTCAAGATCCAACGGCAATGGGGCGCAACAAGGATATTAACTACGTAGAGATTAGTGAGTGGGAGACGCCAATCACGGCTCGTATTCCCGTCGCCGACTACTACCACCGTCGTTTGGCAGCCAGTCGAGCCCATGCCAGCCAATTTAGCGGGGGGCCTGGTTTTATGCGCCGAATCCCCAAGTTTTTGCGGCGGAGGGCACTCGGATTCGACACGTATACACGGGCCTATCCTGCGCCAGAACCCACAATTGAAAGTGATCTGTTTGCTGGGGTGGTTTAATCACTACTTGTCCTAAAGTTGATTGGCAAGAGGGTTGCACTGGCGCGGGGGTCGCGCTACACTGTGTTGGGTGCGGTTGTACCTGTTGCAATTCAATAACCCAAGTCGCCAAACAACCGTGTGCAATACACCGTGTGTAATACACCGAGGAGTGGAAGATGAAACAGACCAAATCCGATGGACCCAATTCCAATGGGTACCGACAGAGATCTTGGTGGCGTCGGCGTGTAGCCGCTGGCCTGGCGATTCTTATGGTATTGCTCTTTTCGGGCACGGTGCTTGCTGCCGAAGTGCTTGAGGGTGATCCCTATATTCTACCGCGCGGTGAGGTCTTGAATGATGACCTGTATGTAGCTGGCAGCGAGGTGATCATTGATGGCACGGTAGAAGGCGACCTGGTGGTGGCTGCTGGCTATGTTGAGGTCAACGGTGTGGTCATGGGTGATCTCATGGCTGCTGGAGGCGCGGTCGTTATCACAGGTGCGATCCAAGATGATGTGCGTGCGGCTGGCGGTGGCGTCATTCTTTCTGGCACCGTGGGCGATGACTTTTTTGCCGCAGGCGGTGGGGGGTGGCCTGGTATGGCGTCCATCCCGATAATAGGGACGATGCAGACGCAAGGCCGCGAGGTGCCGCAGGGTGTGCAAGTGGCTGCCGGTGCCTCAATAGGCGGTGATGCCTTTGTGGGAGGTGGGCAGGGTCTGATTGCCGGTTCGATTGGGGGGGATCTAAATGCTGGCATGGGCAACTTGACCTTTTCCGGTCAAACTGCCGGAGATGCCAATCTCAACGCGCAGACATTGAGTGTCCTCGAAGGTGCGCGCGTGCAAGGTGAATTGCGTTATTCCACCGGCAGCGACACTGTGATACCCGAAGGGGTAGCCGCCAGTGTTGTCCAACAGCCGTGGAACCAAACTAGTGCCGAGAGGACTGTAACAAATCCTGTCGGTGACCTCTTCCGCTGGCTGCTACGCACCGGAATGGCAATTTTGGGTATGGTGCTGGCTGGATGGTTGATCTGGACATTTGCTTCACGCCAAGTCACGGATCTCGTGGCCATTATGGAAACGCGACCGATGGAAGCCGGAATCATGGGGCTGCTGGTGGCGGTGCTCATCGTGCCGCTCATTGGCGCGCTGACCTTCCTGGCAGTGCTCTTTTGGGGCTGGTTCCCCGGTGGTGTCTTTATGGCGAGTTTCCTCCTTGGTCTCGTTGCGCTGGTCTGGCTGTTGAGTCCAATTGTTACTGGGCTGTGGGTGGGGCGCAAATTAGCCGAGGTTGCCGGGCTTGATGTGGGGGAATTGCCCAAGTTGTTATTGGGAATGGTAGCAATTGTGTTGGTTGGCAGGGTTTTGACGGTTATCCCTTGTGTTGGTGATTTGGCCTTTTTGGTGATCTACTTGGCAAGCTTTGCATTGACTGTAGGGAGTTGGGTTTTGGCGCGATGGCGTCCGAGCCGTCCGCCAGTAACACAACCTGTTCCAAGGGTGCAGGTCTACTAATTGTTGTAGGTCTGTAGGTCGTAGCAGGTAGGTTATAACGCTTAGGTTGTGATTGGGTTCCGTACTTTCATTTTATGGAAATCTCGGAAAAGCTCTTTGTGGGCGATGTTGTAGAGATGCGTAAACCCCATCCTTGCGGCGGGACGCTGTGGGAGGTGGTTCGCGTGGGTGCGGATATCGGTCTCATCTGCCAGAATTGTGGACGGCGGGTGTTGCTGCCCCGGCGACGTTTTGCCCACCAGGCTAAGCGTTTTGTGAGCCGCGGGATCGATGCGGCCAACGAATCAGGAGCAGATATGCCATGATGCGTGCAGATTTGGTTGCTTATCTTAATGAGTTTTTGCGGATCGAGGAGATACACGATTATGGTCCCCAGGGTTTGCAGGTGGAGGGGTGTAGCGAGGTGAATCGAGTGGTCGGCATGGTAGATGCTCAACTGCCTTGTGTACTGGAGGCGTTGACACACGGTGCAGATCTGCTCTTGGTACATCACGGTATTTTCTGGGGGCCTGCCCAGCCGCTGCGCGATGCACTTGGCAACTTGGTGCGTACCATGATGAGCGCGGAGCTAAATTTGTATGCCGCGCATCTGGCCTTGGATGCTCACCCGGAAGTAGGCAATAATGCCGAGTTGGCGCGCCGCCTCGGTCTGGAAATTGTGGATCGCTGGGGAACGACCAACGGGATCGATCTGGGCGTCTTGGCGATAGACCCGCACGGGCTAAAGCTTGATTATATTGTGGATCGCTTTGAGCAAACAGTGGGGCCGGCCAAACTTGTGCAGCCCGATGGTCCGCGTATTGTCAAACGGGTGGGCATTATGAGTGGTTCTGGTGCAAAACTCATTCAAGAGGCGAAAGCGTTGGGTTGTGACCTCTACATCACAGGGGAGACCAGCCATGCCCATTTCTACGATGCGCTCAATGCGGGCATCAATGTGCTCTATGGGGGGCACTATACAACGGAGATTGTGGGTGTCCAAGCATTGGGTGCCCACTTGCAAGAGCAGTTTGACCTGGAATTTGAGTTTGTCGATCTGCCAACTGGCCTGTGAAGTTGGTTGACAGAGCGCATATGGAGAGCCTCCATCACGAA
>CAMPHP010000274.1 GCA_946885925.1 uncultured Litorilinea sp. | reverse complement strand
TATGGTGTTCTCTTGATGTTCCCCTAGATATTCTCTTACAGTTGTTGTTTAATAATTGTAGTTTAATGGTTGTTGTTTAATGGTTGCTGAGATATTTGTTGTTGATTTTGATAGGAATACCATGACTGAGAAAAGTCACCTTTCAAGCACAGCGGATCGATCCCCGATTCGAGTACAGGCCGAATCGATCTTCTATGCGATCTATGCGGCACTGATGAATTTCCTAGATATTTTCTTTGGCGGGTTGCAGCGGTACATCGGCAGCAAGCGCATGGCCTATTTCTTTGTCTTGCCGAATCTTCTGATCTTTGGCATCTTTGTCCTCTTCCCGATGCTGCTCAATTTCTACTATGCTTTTACAGGCGGCACAGCCCTGTTTCCGCAGGATCGCCCCTTTGTGGGTACTCAAAACTTCGAGCAACTATTCGATTGTGACAATTTCTTTAACCCCAACAGTTGCCGTGAAGACCGCTTTTGGCGGGGTGTCTATAACACAATTTTCTATGTGATCTTTCAGGTGGCTGCAATGGTTCTGTGGGCACTGCTCACAGCCGTAGTGCTCAACCGTGCCGTACGCGGGCGGGGGTTCTTTCGCAGTGTCTTTTTCTATCCTGTACTGCTCTCGCCCGTTGTTGTGGCGCTGATTTGGAAGTGGATCCTCCAGCGCGACGGCTTGCTGAACGCAGTCCTGGTGAGCTTTGGCATAGAGCCGATTGTCTTTTTCCTCGATCCCAACTGGGCTGTGTTTTGGGTGATCTTTATCAGCACTTGGGCGCAGATGGGCTTCTATATGCTCATTTTGCTTGCGGGTCTCCAATCCATCCCCGCTGAACTCTACGAGGCAGGCGCAATGGATGGGACGAACCAGTGGCAAAGTTTCCGCCACATTACCCTGCCGCTACTGATGCCCACCATGTTGGTGGTGACCGTATTGGCGGTCATCCGCGCCGTACAGGTCTTTGACCAAGTCTGGGTGCTGACAGGCGGCGGACCTGGCACAGCCACGACTTACATTGTGCAATATATCTATGAAACGGGATTTGCGAGCCAGATCTCACAATTCGGGCTTGCTTCGGCGGCGTCTGTCGTCTTGGGGCTTGCATTGCTCATTTTTACGCTGATACAACTCCGCATCGGGCAAAACACCGACGTGACACAATGAGCTGGTAAGGCGTAAAAAAGAGGGCGGCGTAGAAAAAAGGCAGAAAAAAAGGACGTAGAAAAAGGAAGGTCGCACTATGTTTGCCGTTGTCAGCGACTATCTCACTCGTACACGGGGAAAGAGTCAGCTTCACTGGACTGACATTTTTACCTATCTCTATCTTACTCTGGGGACGCTGCTCATGTTTTTGCCAGTCGTCTGGCTGGTGATGTCTTCTTTCAAAACGCCAGCCGCCCTAGTACGCTTTCCACCAGACCTGCTCCCCTATGACACCGTGACGGTCGAGGTGCCTGGTTATGATGAGCCTCTCCCGCTGTACACAGTGACAATGGAAGATGGATCAACGCGCCAACTCGCCCAAGTACGGCGTGTGGGGTTAGAAGCGCAGATGGTTGACCCCAACGCGCCAGATGAGATTATTCGGGTCAACATCAACCAACGCACCGAAGTACGCACGCTGCGCTTTGCCTGGGAGAACTACACAGAGCCTCTCCAGCGCTTTAACTTCCTGGTCTATCTGCGTAATAGTGTCATCGTTACGGTCGCCGCCACCCTACTCACCTTAGTCATTAACAGCATGGCGGCCTTTGCCCTTGCTAAATATGAGTTTCGCGGGCAACAGGCGATCTTCGTCATCATCATTAGCACGCTGATGATCCCCATCTCGGTCATCCTTGTGCCAGTCTTCCTGGTCATTACCGGCATCGGCTGGAACAACAATCTGCTTGGCGTCATCGTTCCGGGTGCTGCTACTCCCACCGGAGTTTTCCTTTTGCGCCAATATATGATCACCATTCCCGACGAATTGCTGGCCTCGGCGCGCATTGATGGCGCATCGGAGTGGCGTGTCTATTGGCAGATCGTCCTGCCCCTTGCTGCCCCGGCAATGGCTGTCTTGGCGATCTTCTCGGTGATGTGGCGCTGGAACGACTTTCTCTGGCCCTTGATTGTGTTGACTCGCAGCGAACTCTTTACGCTCCAAGTAGGTCTGGCTGCATTCCAGGGCGAGCTCAATGTGCAGTGGCACTATGTACTGGCGATGACCGTGCTCACCCTGCTCCCGATTACCCTGGTTTTCGCCTTTTTACAACGCTTTATCACCACTGGCATCGCCACCACGGGCATGAAATAAAGCCGTATCCAGCACAGCGAGCAGGTCTTGAAGTCGCACAGGCTTTGGAATATAGTCATTCATCCCCGCAGCTAGGCACATGGCCCGATCCCCTGGCATGGCATTGGCTGTCATGGCGATAATGCGCGGTTGTTGGGCCAGCGGCCACGTTTGGCGGATATGGCGGGTTGTTTCAAGTCCGTCCATCCGCGGCATCTGCACATCCATCAAGATCAAGTCATAGGATTGGCGGCGCAGTGCGTCCAGCACCTCTAAGCCGTCTGCGGCGACATCTGCCTCATAGCCGATTCGTCTCAGAATTTGCAGAGCGACTTTTTGGTTCACCACATTGTCTTCGGCCAGAAGAATCCGCAGTGGACGCCACTGAGCGTCTTCTAGTTGGAGATGCCGCATACTCGTCAACTTGGTTGCGCGAGCGTGCGGTTTGGGTAGGTTCTCGAGCTTATCCACTGCAATGGTGAAGTAAAAGGTAGTGCCGCGCCCCAGGATTCCTTCGCTTTCAGCCCACATCTCTCCCCCCATCAATTCGCACAGGCGACGACTAATGACCAATCCCAAGCCTGTCCCCCCATATTTACGTGTGGTGGACGTATCGACCTGGCTAAATGACTGAAAGAGCCGGTGCATTTTGTCGGCAGGAATGCCAATGCCTGTATCGCGAATGCTGAAACGCAACTTGTAGCGGGCGGAGTGTCCGCTGTCACTGATGTAGGAAGCAGTCCACTCTGCCGCGCGAACTGCGACCGTAACTTCACCCTTCTCGGTGAACTTGACCGCGTTGGAGAGAAGGTTGACGAGAATCTGGCGCAGGCGCGTGACATCGCCGCCTACAATAGGCGGGAGGCTTGGATCAATCTGGTAGTTGAGTTCAATGCCTTTTTCCGTCGCCCCGACCGCCACCAGATCCAACGCCTCTTCCACACACTGGCGCAAATCAAATGGATGTTGTTCCAGTTCGAGCTTGTGGGCCTCGATCTTGGAAAAGTCCAGAATGTCATTAATCACCGTAAGCAGTGCGTCACCGCTGATGCGAATTGTCTCCACAAAATTACGCTGCTCTTTGGAGAGATTTGTATCCACCAAGAGGCTGGTCATGCCAATCACAGCATTCAGCGGGGTACGGATCTCATGGCTCATGTTAGCGAGAAACTCCGATTTAGCCAGCGTAGCAGCTTCGGCCACCTCTTTGGCAAGTTGAAGTTCATGTTCCAGGAGTTTCTGTTCTGTCATGTCGCGTCCCACGCCTTGAGTCTCAACCAGATTTCCACATGCATCAAATATGGCTCTGAAGGTCCACGCCAACCAGCGCATCTCTCCAGTCGGAAGGATGATCCGGTGCTCATGGGTAATACAAGGATTTTGAGGGGAGAGGCGGCCAAGCGCGGTACTCAATGCATCGAAATCATCTGGTGGTATATTTGGCTCGATCGTGCGACCGCCCACTTCATCTTGCGAGTATGCCACATAACGGTAGAAGTGCTCATTCGCAAAAACCAATTGGCGATCAGGCAACCAGCGGCAGATAAGTTCCGTCTGATCTTCTACAACGGCGCGGTAAAGTTGTTCGCTCTGACGCAAAGCGGCTTCGGCTTCCTGCCGTTGGAGTGCAGCGCCCAGGGTGCTGACGGCTGTTTGCAAAGCATCTTGCTCGGCGACCGACCATTGGCGCGCGTGGAGAGTATCCTCAAGCGCCAGAATTCCCCACCATCGCTGTCCAACAAAGATAGGCTTGAGAACCAACGACTTCACGCCGTGGACATTGAGTAGTTGCCGCTGGATGGTGGGGAAATCATCAGAGCAACCAACAATACCTCTGCCTTCCGCCAACGAGATGAACCAGCCGGGGCAATCTTGTTCTAGGCGAGTAATAAGATCCTGTCCACGCAATCTACCTTCAAGCTTAGGCCACTCATGTTGGCAGGATAGATGCAGCGCACCATTCCCATCTCGTTCTGCCTCATAAATGCTAACACGGCAGACTTCAGTAGCCTGACCTAAGCTTGCCAGGGCTCTCTCTAGGTCGCCCTCGCCCAAGCTATTATTCAGAAACTGTTCTGTCGTCAAGCGCATGGCTTCTAGAATTGCATCGCGGCGCTGTAGCGTAACCTGCATCCTCTTCTGTTCGGTAATGTCCTCGATCATACCGATCGAGTATTGTGCAGGCTCATCGCCATTGCTCACGACGGCAACACTCAGGCGCGCCCACATGACTTCACCATTTTTACGGAAATACCGGCGTTCGATCTGGTAATTTGTCCGCTTGCCGCTTTTCATATCCTCAGAGAAGATGTGAGACGTACTCACGTCATCCGGATGGGTGATATCAATAAGCCTGAGTTGCGCCATCTCCTCGGCACTGTAGCCAAGCATCTCCTGGATTTTCGGATTGCTGTGAACGATCCGTTGCCTATCTGCCAAAATAATCCCCATCGGGGCACCATCCAAAATGGCACGCAACCGCCCCTCTTGCTCTTGCAGGATCACCTTGGCGCGGACATGCTCAGTAACATCGTGAGAATTAACGACGATGATGGGAGATCTATCTTGGTCGAAATAGTGTCCCGTGCTCTCTAGAACGCGCCAACCACCATCTATGTGGCGAGTGCGATATTGCACAGCACTAGATCCTTTGTTTGCAACAATACTTTGGAAAGTAGTCAGAACAACAGGAAGGTCATCAGGATGAATGAGATCCCACGGGGTACGCCCGCTCCAATCCTCAGGCCGGTATCCCAGCACGCGCAGGAAGGATGGACTGGCATAGCGCAATGTCCCTGTTTCGTCCATGATCATTAGCAAATCTGCGGAGCGATCAATGAGTGCCCGCAAATAATGATTTTCCACAACTACCGGCTCAACCTGTGCCACTAAGCGCAGCTTGAGCGCACAATAGACCGCCAAACCCGCTACGATGGCTTGCTTGTCCTGGCAGAATCCATCCGTTTTGGACGACTCCACCACCAAGAGTGCCACACCCATCCCATCCACCTGCACCGGGGCGACAAATGCACTGCGGCTTGTAGGGTGCAGCGGGCACAGGTCAGAGTATCCCATTTGCCAGGAGAGCGCGCGGCCTGTACTGGCGGCACGGGCAACCGTGGTCTCCGCTAATTCTGTTAGCGCACCCATCAACTCAGGTGCAGTGGAAGCGGTGACATGTAGAAC
>CAMPHP010000273.1 GCA_946885925.1 uncultured Litorilinea sp. | reverse complement strand
TACAGTCTTTCGTTTACAGTCTTTCATAACAGTCCGCCTTGTTTATTATCAGGAGAAATGCGAATGCCGCTTTGTTGCCCCCAGCCGGTTGTCTCCCTCCGGCACCGTTTGACCGTCGCCTTCCTCCGCGCGTGGGTGCCGGTTCTGGTCGTTGGTTGTGGCCTCTTTTACTTTGGGCAAGGCCAAGCCCATGCTGCACCCTCTGGTGCACCTCACGCTACGCTGGTCAATGGACGTATTACGGCTGACACGACCTGGACCAAAGCAGGCAGCCCATACGAAGTTATCGGCTTGCTCATCGTAGACCCTGGTGTGACGCTACGAATTGAACCAGGCGTGGAGGTAATTGTTTCCCAGAACACCCATTTCGATGTTGAAGGCACGCTGGTGGCTGAGGGCACTGAGGCCGAACGCATCCGTTTTCGGGGTAGCACACAACAGTCCGGCTGGTGGTATGGCATTGATGTGGGCTACTCCTCTGATCAGCCCGCCTCGGTCTCGCTCAACTATGTCACCGTGGAACATGCCGGATATGGTGCTGGCCTGGAGATTGGATATGCCTCTGCGACCATCCGGAATAGTGTGTTCCAGAATAATAGTGACCACGGCCTCAGTGCTGATCTGTACGGCCCGCTTATCCTGGAAAATTCAACTTTTACGAACAACGGCTTAATCCCCATTCGCTTTGAGAGTGGTCCATTCGACCCCCAGTTGAGCAATCTGTCTGCGACGGGTAGCGGCACGGCTGGCGAGGGATACAATGCGGTCGTCTATGATGGTATGCACTGGCAGCAGGGTGACCACACCTTTGAGGTGATGGGACTACCCTATGTGCTAATCAACGGCTTTACGGTAGAGAAAGAAGGACGGCTCATCATCGCGCCAGGGCTTGAGATTCAGGTCGAGAATGGCTTTTATATAGATGGCGAACTCGTCGCCGTAGGCACCCAGGCCCAGCCCATCATTATTACGGGCATCAACAAGCAGCCAGGCGGTTGGTGGGGCTTGGGCGTTGGCGGTGACTTTGATGCACCTGCTGTGGCCCAACTTGAGTGGGTGACGCTTGAATATGGTGGCGCAGCCAACTCCGATACCAGTTCGAACCTCAATGTTGGTTCATCGCTAGTCACCATTCGCAACAGTATTATCCGCAACGGCATACGACATGGCATCTACAACAGTGGCGGTTCGCCAGATGAGCCGACCTCCCTCGTTGTGGAGAACACGACCATTAGCGACAATGGCGGAACCGCTATCGTGTGCAGGGACGAATCATGCAACCAGACCCTAACGAACATCACTGCCACGGGTAACGGCGTCAATGCTATGCTGCAAGAAGGTGCATTGAGCGGCAATGTGGTCTGGACAGCGAGCGGCCTGCCCTATCTGGTGGAAGGCAATTCCGGCATCCTCGCTGATGGTACGATGGTCATCGAGCCGGGTGTGCAAATCCTGATGGGCCAGGGTGCTAGTTTCAACGTCAACGGTGCGCTCTATGCCGTGGGTACGCCCGAACAGCCAATCAGCTTTACAGGCACGCAACAACAGCCTGGCTGGTGGGATGGCATTTGGGCGCATGGCGAGGCCCTCCTCGAATTGCGTTACTGCGACGTGGGCTATGGCGGCGCATCCAATCAAGGTTTGGTGCAAATCGCCACCAATTCAGCCTTCGTCAGCAACTGCACGATCCATCACAGCGCCGATGCAGGTGTGCGTGTCTTCACCAATGTTGCACCTGTGATTACCCGCAACCTCATCGAGAGCAACGCGATGGGGTTGGTCAATGACAATGGCACAGCCAACCCGCTCACCGTAGACGCACGTTCCAACTGGTGGGGAGATGCCAGCGGCCCAGCCCATTCATCAAACCCTGGGGGGCTTGGCAACGGCGTGAGCGACCGGGTACTCTTTGACCCGTGGTTGAGAAGCCCGGACGAGGCAAACAACGCCAACGCGCTATCAGTGCAAGTGGCTGGCGTGGGGCGCTACTCCCCAGGTGAAACCGTCCAATATGCAATTGCCTATAGCAACCATACATCTGAAGCTGTGCAAGATGCCGTGTTGCGTGTGGCTTTGCCCGCCAACTCTGAATATGTCGATAGCACAGGCAATGCAATTTTCTGGCCTGACCGCGGCCAAGTCTTTTGGAAGCTAGGCACGTTGGCCCCTGGGGCGGGTGGCTTGCTGGCAGTACGTGTCACCTACGCCTGGGGTCTGCCCGATGGCTTAAAGACCGCCATTGTGGCACAACTGGGTGGTCGAGGGGTAGATGCTGCGCTCTTTGATGTAAATGAGTATCTCGCCTATAACGCTCGTGTTGAAAGTGGCGTAACGGAGTTGAGCGCTGACCAGGTGCAGGCATTGCGCGGGGCGGATGCAGCGATGGATGCCATTTATGACCAGGCAGACGCAGGCGGCTATCGCTTTGGCAGCGCAAGCGAGATCAGCTACAACACGGGCGAAAAGCTCACACAGGTCATGCTGTTGCGTGTCATTGAGGAGGATGTCGAAGCCTTTGTGATCTGGCGACAAGATGTTGCGACGGTGGGCGTAGCGATCGATAAGTCGAATCTCACCGTCTACAAGCCAGGACGTGGGCTGCGCTACAGCTTGCAGACCAGACTTTGGGAAGAGGTAAGCCCTGCTGAAGTAATCGCCGCGGCGGCGATTAGCTGGTCACAGTGTATGCTCAACTGTATCGAGGAAAAGCTGCCTGGTGAAACTGCCGAACAGTTTATCAAAGCCTATGCCGTGGGCAAGAAGGCCGTCGGCTGTGTCAAAGCTGCAAGCGGCGATGATGATGGCGTGCTAGAGTGTTCGAAGATCCTGGAAAAGGCCATTCCGGGCTATGGCATTGGCGTTGAACTCGGCACCTGCAACGCAGATTGTGACGAGTGCGAACGGAAGGGCGCGGGCTGTGAGGATGACAAGTGCCACTGTTGCACAGCGGACAAGTTTAGCTGCTCCAGCGATGACTGGCTCTATGGCACCTTTGGCGTTGATGTAATCAAACGTCGTGAGTGTAAGGATGGTGCCTATTTAGCCGAGGTAGTATATAAAACATGCGCCTTGTGTGATAAATGTGTGGCGGGCAGCGGTGAACCTGTCTGTGTGAACAAGAACTCGCAGCTTGCCCAAGTAGCCGGGCTTAACGTGACCTGGGTTGACTTTGGGCTGGAGCCAGCACGCGACGATCTCACCTTGGTCAGCGGGGCGAGTGACCAAGTTTGTGAGGAATGTCTGCGGGCCAAAGATCCCAACGAGATTCGAGGGCCAGCGGGTGACTTGCTGCCCGGCCAACTGGTGACCTATACGATTGAGTACGAGAACGTAGGCGAGGGTCCGGCTTTTGATGTCTTCATTGTCAACCCGCTAAGCGAGTATTTTGACCTCTCCACGCTGACCGTGCAGGATCCGGACTTGACCTACTCGCTCTCGAAAGGATCGCGCCGGCTCTACTTCCAAGTGGGCGATCTGACGCCAAAGGGTCAGGATGGA
The DNA here is from genome assembly GCA_946885925.1 of uncultured Litorilinea sp. The sequence continues at coordinate 1,973 of CAMPHP010000273.1, read as the reverse complement.
TCAAAGGGCGAGGTTACGTACAGCGTGCGGTTGCTGGCAGGGCTGCCCAGCGGGACGGTGATCTCCAACCAGGCAGTGGTGCATTTCCCCAGCGTGCCGGAGGAGACACCAACCAACGTCGCGGTCAACACCATTCAGCCCATCGCCGTACCCTCGCAACGCATACAGGTTATGGCAGGTCAATCTGTGGCGATTACTCTGGTCGGCCAAGATGTAAATGGCGCACCGTTGACTTATGCAGTGGTTGATGCGCCGCTCTACGGAACGCTTACAGGGAATGCACCTGCGCTAACCTATACGCCGCAACCAAACTTTGTGGGTCTGGATCGCTTGGTCTTTACAGCCAGCAATGGCACATCGACCAGCCGTCTAGCCGAAGTGGTGATCGAGGTGTTATCCGCAGGGGGTGATGGCATAGCGCCAACGGTTAAGTGGACTGGCCCCACCAACGGCGCGGTGATCAATTCGTCGCTGCGAGTCGCGGTTCACGAAAATGGTTCACTCTATGCACCCTATATTCAAATTCAGTTCTCCGAACCAATGGCACCGGGCAGCATCAATGCGACCACGGTAGAAGTGAAGAATGGCGCGGGGCAGGTTGTGCCGGTCAGCGTGCAGTATGACCCAAGCTTGGACCAGGCGGTCGCGCTGATGCAAGAACAAGGGCAAGCCAACAGCACCTATACCGTGACGGTTAAGCAAGGCGCAACCGACTTGGCGGGTACGCCTCTCGCTGCGGACTATGTGTGGAGTTTCCAATTCGGCAGCCTCACCGAAGGCCCAGGCGAAATCTTTATGCCACTCCTGGCGCGCTAGCTTTACAGCGATAGATTTATAGTAGATTTATAGTAGATTTACAGTAGATTTACAATCGAGAAGATGCTATGAGCGGTGATAAAAAAAGGCACCGCTCATAGCAAAGGCGGTACCCTTTATCACCTACAACAATATCAGTTAGATTCTACTCGAACCTTCTGGGAAGCCCAACGCTGCTGTGGCGTTCCTGGAAGGTTTTGCTTTGATGTGACTTCTTTGCCACGGTAAATTTCCTGTGTGAAATTTCCTGTGTGAAATTTACCGTGGTAAACGTGAAATCATCCACCAAAAGAGCGCGATGCCGCCTCCTGCAATAAGGACTACGCTTCCAAGTACCGTCGCAATCCCGGCGACGATTGCGCCTTTACTTCCCGATTTGCTGGTGGCTGCACCTTTTTGAGAAGTACCAAATGCTTGGTTTAGCATGGCTACATTGCGCGCATTGGCCTTAAAGGTAGCATCAAACAAGTCGCCAACCACGGGAATCATGCCAACAACGCCTTCAACAGCGACATTGAAGAGCATGCGCATGATGATGCCGATTGGCGCGCCAAGTCGAATTGCCTGTATGACGATGATGCTTGACACCAGCAAACCTGCCGCATCACCAATACCCGGAATCAGACCAATGATGGCATCAATCCCAATGCGATAGTTGATGATCGGGATGCGGATTGAGTTGTCCAACAGCCACGCCAGTTTATTCACCTGGTCGAGTATGGCGCGGCGCTGCTTGTCACTGCGGCTGCGTTTTTTGATAGTCCTATCCTCCTGCTAAGAAGTAACCCAAGTTGCCACTTACCGAATCGAACGAGGTTATCATGTCACGCCCTAGGGTGCGGCATGACAGGCTGACTGGGTTCTACACAGCGGAATAGCGGCAGATTACCAGCACTAGCAACTTAAGTGAAGTATAGGTAATTTTTAGCCGGAGGATAGTCTGATCAATTCCATTGCTATAAGATCTTTATGGGCGAAAGGTGATCTAGCGGTGCGGTTCTACTGGAGTTTTGTGCAATGAGAGATGTTGGCGAAGGTAAGCTACTGCTTCGCCAACGGTCTGAATATGTAGAACATCCCGGTCGCAAATCTCGGCATCGAACGCGTTGCTAAATGCCATGATAAGTGTCACCAGATCTAGAGAGTCAGCGCCCAAA
>CAMPHP010000272.1 GCA_946885925.1 uncultured Litorilinea sp. | reverse complement strand
GTTTGGGGCACGTAGGGGTCTCCCTGGCGGTGCGATCTCAGAGAGACCCCTACGGGGTGACAGACGATTTGTTCTTGTGATGGCGAAAACTTGCCTACCTCTTGGGATGGACTTCAATGACCCATTTTCGTTGACAGCAGTAGGTCGCTCTGGTATACTGGCGGCTAACTGAATATCCTGTACCTACCAAGGTGCGCTCATTGCCCGGATGCAGAGCGCGTAAAGGGGGAAGCCTGGTGACGTTGACGGCCTGCGCCGCAACTAGTCCAGCACTGTCCCGCAACGGTAAGCCAAGGCCATTTAGCCCACGGTAAGTCCGATACCCACCTTGATAGATGCTGGAGCCACCTTCGGGGACAAGGGGGGCCAAGCGTGATGACTTTACACGATAAGCCCGCCATTTTTGGCGGGTTTTATTTTGTGCCTCATGACGGCTGTGATGGCTCTCTGCGTTGAGAGCCATTTTTGATTGGTCCTTTATGTGTATGCCTAGAGCAAATAACCCAGAGTAAATGACCCAGAGTAAATAACCCGAAGTAAACGATACGGGATAAGTGACAAGGGGCAGAGAAACATGGCGCAAGCCATTATGATCCTGGGAACCCATTCAAACGCAGGCAAGAGCTTGCTCACAACTGCATTTTGCCGGATCCTGGCGCGACGTGGGGTACGTGTGGCTCCCTTCAAGGCGCAGAACATGAGCAACAATGCCGGTGTCACGCTGCAAGGTGGCGAGATGGGGCGCGCTCAGATTGTGCAAGCTGAGGCCGCGGGCATCCTTCCCCACACCGATATGAACCCCGTATTGCTCAAGCCAGAGGGGGATCGTCGCAGCCAAGTAATCCTCAATGGCAAGGTCTACGGCAAGATTGATGCACATAACTGGTTTGACCTAAAAAAGCTGCTCTGGGAGCAAGTTGTGGCTGCCTATGACCGGCTAGCTGCGCGCTATGATGTGATCGTGATGGAAGGGGCGGGTAGTCCAGCGGAGATCAACCTCAAGGCAGGCGATATGGTCAATTTGCGTATGGCGCGCCATGCTGATGCGCCTTGTTTGTTAGTTGGGGATATTGATCGCGGTGGCGTCTTTGCGGCACTGGCAGGAACCATGCTGCTCTTGGAGCCAGAGGAACGGGCACAGATTGTTGGCTTTCTAATCAACAAGTTCCGTGGCGATCCCACGCTTTTGGGCAACGCTACTACCATGTTGCAGGAGCGGGCCTTTGGTGTGCCGACCTTGGGCATTATTCCCTATATACCCGACTTGCGCGTTGCCAACGAAGATGCTGTGTGGCTGGATGACGTTGCCCAAATGGGTGAAAGAGGCGGATCGGCAGCGAACGCCAGCGTTGAGATTGCGATTATCCACTTGCCCCACATTGCCAACTTTGATGAGTTTGACGGACTGGCTGCGGAGCCTGGGGTGCGGCTACGCTATGTACGTCAAGCCGGGGAGTTTGGCCGTCCTGATGCGGTGATTCTACCAGGGACAAAGGCAACCTTGGCTGACTTGGCATGGCTGCGCGCCCACGGGTTGGAACAAGCGATCCAGCAAGCTGCACGCCGCGGTGTAGCAGTCGTGGGCATCTGTGGTGGCTACCAGATGTTGGGTCAGAGTCTGTCCGATCCTCTAGGCGTAGAAGGGCCAGCGGGAACCAGGGTGGAAGGCTTGGGTTTGCTGCCTGTTATCACCGAGTTTGCATTGACCAAGCAGACTTACCAAGCACGTTTGCAATTGGTAAATGGGCAAGTGATAGCGGGATATGAAATCCATATGGGCACGACAACCCGCTCTAGTGACATTGGCTCTAGTGACATTGCGCCGTTAGGGACGATTGTGGCGCGCGGTAATGCGCCTGTTGCCATCGCCGACGGTGCCCAGAGTGCGGACGGGCGTATCTGGGGGACTTATCTGCATGGCATTTTTGAGGATGCTGCCTTTCGTCGCGGCTGGCTCACCCAACTTGGTTGGCGTGGGGAGCTTTCTGCATCCCCGTTGGCGCGGCTACAGGAATATGATCGACTCGCCGATGCTGTCGAAGAAGCGGTGGATTGGCCGCAATTGGCGCATGTGACAGGGCTTGCCGTTGAGCCGCTGCTTTCTAGCGCATCTGGATGGGCTTGAAAAAATGTTACAGCAAACCAATCTCTATCAAGGTACTCAGGCTGTCCCTAGCCAAGCACCGTATGCACGCCACATCTTTTTCTGTGTGGGGAACTACTGCGATCCGCGCGATGAGGCTCAAATGCTATACCGTCACTTGGCGGGAAAGCTGGGTGAACTGGGGCGCTATGGCAACCCCTTGCGTGTGAAGCGAGGCATCACCTCCTGTTTGGGGGTATGTAGCGGTGGTCCACTCTTGGTCGTCTATCCCGATGGCATCTGGTATCACCATGTAACCGAGGCAGTACTCGACCGCATTATCCAGGAGCATTTGATCGGCGGACAGCCAGTAGAGGAATATATCTTCCACCGCTTGGATGAGAATCCTGCACTGGACAGCTACAAGGGCTGCCCTGGGCAATCTGAATCAGGCCAATCTCAGTCTAGTCAATCGGAATCAGGGGTACTATGAACTATCCACAGCGCATTGTCTGTCTTGCTGCCGAAGCGCCAGAGATCATTCACACGTTAGGCGCTTTTGACCGTGTTGTCGGTGTTAGTAGCTTTGCGCGCCGTCTTGCTGCCGTGCGTGGTTTGCCCAAGGTGGGAGGCTTTAGCGATCCTAATGTTGCGAAGATTTTAGAGCTGGACCCTGACCTGGTGATTACTACAACTGACCACCACGCGGATGCTGCTGCCCAACTCATACGGCTAGGCATCCCTGTGCTGGCGCTCAATCCCCATCGCCTGGCGCATATTTGGAGCAACATTCTGATGGTAGGCGGTGTGTTGGGGCGGCAGAAAGAGGCCGCTGCATTGGTGGAGCAACTCCAGGGTGAGTTAGATGCGCTGCGTGCTCAAGTGTGGAGAGACAGAGATGCTCCCCGCGTCTATTTTGAGGAATGGCCTGACCCAATGATCAGCGGCATTGGTTGGGTGAGTGACTTGATCGAGTGGTTAGGCGGCACGGATATTTTCTCTGAACTGGCTGCACAACGGCTGGCCCGCCAGCGTTTTGTCACAAGCGAAATGGTGTTGGCGCGCCAGCCGGAGGTGATCATTGCCTCCTGGTGTGGCAAACGGGCCGACCTGGATCGTATTCGCACGCGACCTGGCTGGGATCAACTCCCAGCGGTACAACGGGGCGCGGTCTACGAAATTCCATCTGACGCTATTCTCCAAACGGGTCCGGGTATCCTGGATGGCGCGCGCCAATTAGCCGAGTTGATCTGTGCACAACGTACAGAGGAGGCGCGATGATTGCACAGTCCGCTGCCCCATCGTTGCAAAGCTTGATTGGGCAGATTGAGCCGCTGGATAAGGTCGCAATGGCTGCGGCAGAGGCGCGCCAGAATCGCTTGACCAAACCGCCTGGGGCGTTGGGGCGATTGGAGGCGTTGTCCATTCAACTAGCGGGGATCACAGGTGAGCCGCGCCCTCGACTCACCCACAAAGTGGTGGTCGTCATGGCGGGGGATCATGGGGTCACGGCTGAAGGAGTGAGCGCCTTTCCGTCGAGTGTGACAAGCCAGATGGTGTTGAATTTTCTGAATGGCGGTGCGGCTATCAATGTGCTTGCGCGGCAAGCGCGCGCACGCGTGGTCGTGGCAGATTTGGGCGTGGCATCACCGCTGCCCGCACGACAGGACTTATACAATGCTAGCGTGGCTTTGGGAACAGCGAACATGGCCCACGGTCCCGCCATGAGCCGTGACCAAGCACTTCAAGCGATCCTAAGTGGCGTACAACTTGTTCGCCAAGAAGCCGCCAAAGGGCTTGATATTCTGGGGACAGGCGAAATGGGCATCGGCAATACAACCGCTGCTGCCGCGGTTGCCGCGGCGTTGATGCGTTGTGACCCTGCTGCACTGGTTGGGCGAGGTACAGGGCTAGACGATGCGGGTTTGCGACATAAGATTGAGGTGGTGCAGCGGGCCTTGAAGGTCAACCAACCCGACGCCACGAACGGCCTGGATATATTGACCAAAGTGGGTGGGTTTGAGATTGGCGGCTTGGTCGGGGCCATTCTCGCAACCGCAGCCAAACGCCGTCCTGTGATGGTGGATGGCTATATTGCCACTGCCGCAGCCATGATTGCCGTGACGCTCGCGCCTGCGGTGCGCCCTTATTTGCTGGCTGCCCATCGCTCGGCGGAAGGGGGGCATGATGCCCTGCTTCGCTGGTTGGGGCTGGAGCCGCTGTTGGCGTTGGATTTACGTTTGGGCGAGGGAACCGGTGCTGTCTTGGGGATGCAGGTGGCAGAGGCGGCCTGTCGTTTGCTGGATGAGATGGCAACCTTTGACGAGGCGGGCGTTGATGACGGAGCCTAATGGCATTCGACGCTGGGGTATCGTTGCACTGGCGCTTTTGTTAGACCATTGGTTTGGCGATTTGCCCAATCGTTGGCATCCCGTGGCATGGATGGGGACACTAATTTCTGTGGCGCGGCGTCATGTACCCGTGACTGGGGCTGCGGCACAGTTTATCTATGGCGCTATGGTTGTGTTGAGCGGGGCACTGCTGATAGGTGCTGTGGGGGCGTGGGTAGCACGACTATGCCGGTTGCTCCTCGCACCGTTGAACTGGCTCGTGGAGGCGATACTACTCAAGCAGACTGTGGCGCTGCGTGGTCTAGCTCAAGCCGCCCATGCGGTTGCAGAGCCGTTGGCATTGGGTAATGAAAACGAGGCGCGTCACCAACTTGGCTGGCATCTGGTCAGCCGTGATACCACGACACTTGATGCGCCACGCATTGCCGCTGCTACGATTGAGTCTGTAGCTGAAAATAGCTCGGATGGGGTCATTGCGCCGCTCTTTTATTATGCTGCGGCAGGTTTGCCGGGCGCATTGGTCTATCGCTGGCTCAATACGGTGGATTCGCTGTGGGGGTATCGCGACCCAGGCCGCGAGTGGTTGGGCAAAGCAGGCGCACGCGCCGATGATCTCGCCAATTGGCTGCCTGCGCGCTTGACTGCCCTGTTGCTGATTGCCGCGGCGGGGCTGCGCGGCCGGTCGAGAGCCGCGTGGACGATTTGGCGGCGCGATGCCAACCTGACCGCCAGCCCCAATGCAGGTCAGCCCATGAGTGCAATGGCTGGGGCCTTAGGGGTAGAGTTGGAGAAGGTAGAGCATTACCGCCTCGGAGCAGGTTTAGCCTTGCCAAATGTAGAAGATATTCGCCATGCAGTGGGATTGCTGCAAAGTGCGGTGTTGGTGGGGATGGTGGCGAGTGGAGTTGCTTGGTGGATTGGACAGAAATTTTATAAAAACCTTCGAGCTTGCTCGAGGGTGTAAGCGACAGCAAATGAGGAGACAAAAGATGCTTCTAAATAGAATGTTTCTAAATAGAATCGCAAATTCTCGCACGGCTGACCC
>CAMPHP010000271.1 GCA_946885925.1 uncultured Litorilinea sp. | reverse complement strand
GTCCAGCAGAATCAAATCTGGCTCTGGAGCAAGCGCGCGGGCCAATGCAACGCGCTGTTGCTGCCCGCCGCTGAGTTCATGTGGGTATCGCTTGTCTAGTCCCTCCAGCCCTACGAGAGCCAAGACCGTGGTGACACGCTGTAACACATTTCCCGCGTAGCTATGTAGGCCAAAACGAATATTCTCTGCTACCGTAAGATGAGGAAATAGCGCATATTCTTGAAAGACCATGCCAATACGTCGCTGTTCCGGGGGCAGATGAAGCCCTGGCCGGGCTACAACGTGCCCCGCAATTTCAATCTCGCCCGCGTCTAGACGCTCGAAGCCAGCAATCAGCCGGAGCGTTGTTGTTTTGCCACACCCGCTTGGCCCTAATAGTGCCATCAATTGGCCTTTAGGTAGCTCCAACGAGACATCGCGAGCCGCTGAAATTCCGCTAAAGTGCTTGACGGCATGGCGTACAGCAACCGCAATTTCTTTTGGTGCTGGCGGAGCAGGAGGCGTCGACGTAGAGGTGAGCGGAGAGGTCTTGGCTAGCATCATAATCCACCCCGCTCCTCTTGGCGCAAAATCAGGACAATACTCAATCCAGAGACGACCAGCAAAATCAGGGCAGGGAGTGCGGCACGAGTGTAAAAAGCCTCGCTCGTGGCTGACCAAATCTGAGTCGCTAGTGTCGAAAAGCCCGTTGGCCCCAAGAGCAAAGTGGCAGGGAGTTCCTTGATTGTGCTGAGAAAGACAAGTGCGATACCGGCCCAAATACCTGGCTGGAGCAGCGGAATGGTCACCCGCCTAATGGCTTGGCGACGATTAAGACCCAAACCGCGAGCGGCTTCTTCCAAGCGGGGGCTAATTTGGAGCAACCCAGCGCGCACCGTGCCGGTAGCTTCTGGTAAGAAGCGCACCACATAGGCAAAGATCAACATGGCAAGCGTTTGATAGAGATAGGGGGCATAGTTTGCGCCAAAAAAGACCAAACTAAGCGCAATAACAATTCCGGGTAGACCGTTGCCGATATAGGCTAGATTATATACCCAGGTGCTATAGCGACCTGGGAAGCGCACATTCAAATAGGCAACGGGTAGCGCCAGTGCAGCCGCGGCTATGGCTGCTAATCCAGCGGCACGCACGCTGTTCCATAGTGCTGGCCCTATTGCCACGACAGACTCACCTGCCAGTAGGCCGCGGACCAGCCAGTAGGTCACCACGCCCGCCGGGAGGATGAGTGAGGCGAGTACAACTGCGGCACAGAAGAAGAGCGCAGGCCAGCGCCAACGTCCTAGCGTCAAGGGCTGCGGGCGACGGCTTGTGCCTACGCCTGCGCGATGATAGCGTGCGACGCCTTGCATGTGCTGGACAGCTATCAACAGCGTCAAGCTGATGATGACAAGGACGAGGGACAATAGCGATGCGAGGCTGCGGTCAAAGCTGCTGCCATATTGGACATAGATGGCACGGGTAAAGCTGCTAAAGCGCAAGAGTGAGACTGCGCCGAAATCGCTGAGGACATAGAGTGCCACCAGCAGCGCCCCCCCAGCAATCGATGGGCGAAGATTGGGGAGGGTGACGTAGAAGAAACTGCGCCACGGGCTGTATCCCAGACTGCGTGCGGCTTCCTCTAGGGATGGATCAAGGTTACGCAGCCCGGCACGAATGCTAAGGTAAAGGTACGGATAGGTAAAGATTGTTAAGGCCCAGGTTGCACCGAACAAGCCGTAGATCGAAGGCAGGCGCTCCACACCAAACGGCTCCAGCCATCCTTGCACAATGCCGCGCGGTCCCATCATAGCGACGAGAGAATAGCTGCCCACATAGCTAGGAAAGACCAGTGGCAGGCTGCAAAGTACACCCCACCAGCGGCGGCCTGGCAAATTGGTGCGCACCGTTATCCATGCCAGTGGCAAGCTGATCATCAAGGAGATCGAGGTGACTAGAAGCGCTAGCGTGAGGCTATTGATGATAATCTGGAGCGTTTGCGGACGAATTAGCAATTCGTAGGCATTTGCCCAGCCTACACTTGAGGCGCGAATCAGGAGATAGAGTAGCGGTAGGGCCATTGCAAGCGCAATCAAGCCAGCAACGATACTTAATGCAAGCACACCGCGCGACTGCATAGGAAAAAAGAGCCGGCGCGGTGGGTTGGAGACAGAGGCTGGGGCGAGCGCTCTCATGTTGCCTCTGCTCGTTGCCGCGTCCGTACCTCATAGGCGTTCAAAGTTTGCGGCCAAAATAGCCAAAGCAGTCCTAAGAGCGGCTGGAACAGCGGGAAATATCCATAGTCTTCGCCAAAGTGACGCCAGACTGTGCTTCCAACAAAGGGTGGGTCAATGAAACTCCAGATGCCAATCACGATGGTCATCATCGTCTCGACACCTAATACAGATACCGAGAGCCACCAGGTCCAACGACGGCGATAGGCAAAGCCAATGGCTGCCAAAAGGTAGCAGAGTGCGGCAACACCACTCAAGATCACGGGCAGATAATAGGTAATGTCATCCCGTACAAAGAGTTGGTAGAGGGCACGGACACCAGTGGAGAGGGCTAACACCGGATAGGAGACAGCCAAGATATAACCCGCGGGACTAATTATGTTGGCCCATAGGCGATCCCGCTCGCCGGTCGGGTGGTTGGAGATAGATTCAACTTTCACTTGATTTGCCATGCTTTTATGCTGTTGTATTATTTTGTAATTCTGTAAGTCCAAACTCGTTAACCAATTGTCGCACCCACGCTTCGACGCGTTCGGGTGTCAGATCCGCTTGATTGTCTTCGTCAATCATCAATCCAAGAAAACGGTCGTCGCGAACAGCCCATGACCCGCTGAAGGTGTAGCCCTCAGTAGGCCAAGAGCCAGCCAGCTTAATCCCCTGGCTTTCTAGCTTATCTGCCAGGAAAAAGAGTGCATCTCCAAACGTATCGGGATAGCCTTCTTGATCTCCCAAACCAAAGACCGCAGCTTGCTTATCATGTAAATTCAGCTGATCGAATTCGTCAAAGACTGCTTCCCAGTCACGCTGGAGCTGACCGATATTCCAGGTGGGGATTCCCAGGATCAAGTAGTCGAACTCTAGCATTTCTTCCAAGTAATATTCAGCGATATCAAAGAGTTCGACCTCTATGCCAACCTGTTCAGCAAACTCGCGCTGGATTAGTTGAGCCACGGCAGCCGTATTGCCGTTCGTGCTGCCGAAGAACAATCCGATCATAGGTGACTAGCTGCGCGATGCAGCCGGAACTTTCCCCGCCAGAAATTGTTCTACATGCTGGCGTAGCGCACTGTAGGCGTGAGCGACGGGGAAGTCGGGATAGTCGGCACAAACATTGGCCGGAGGCCGGAAGAGAACACCTCGATCAGCCGTCTGTAACATGCCGATATCATTATAGGAATCGCCAACTGCCATCGTCCGAAAACCCAACATGCGAAATGATTCTAACGCTTTGCGTTTGCCTTCAGTCGTGCGAAGGTGATAGTTGACGAGCATACCACTGTCATCTACTTCAAGCTGATGTGCAAAGACGGTGGCAAACTGAAGCTTTGGCAGAAAAGGTGCCACCAACTCATAGTAGCTATCTGTGATGATGATCACCGGGAGATAGCTGCGTGCCCAAGCCAAAAACTCTTGAGCACCGGGTAATACATCCATTTGCTTGATTACTTCCTGTATATCAGCCAAACCCAGTTTCTGCTCACGCAGGATTCCGAGCCGCATCTTCATCAGCTCGTCGTAGTCGGCCACATCTCGGGTTGTCAAGCGCAGTTGCGGTATTCCCGTGCGTTCGGCAACGGCGATCCAGATTTCAGGGAGGAGGATTCCTTCTAGATCTATCGCCAACAATGGCGGTTGGGTAACGCCCATTATGACTGCATCCTTTGCATCTTTCATTCGATCTTCGGGTAAACTAATTTTACACCCCATAAAAGGGTTACATTATCCAAGTCTACCAGAGCGGCGCGACCCGCAGCAAACATTTGTCGTAATAGAAGCTAATACAGGTAGTTCTTAGACAAACTTTTTTTCACATAGACTTGACCGAACTCCTGCTGTCGTGTACACTAGCAGCAAATTCACGTAGGTTTACGTAGATTTACATAGAATTTTACGCGGAAATTGTATTTCCGCTAATTATGACGGGTGAAGAAGAGTTGATGGTTCCTACCTTGCAAACTGGTCTACGTGTGGCTTCTATAGCATTGAGTCATGCCACTGCACCCGTGGAAGTGCGCGAGCAGTTAGCTTGCCAACAGGGCTGGGCAGAATTATTGGCTGCACAGGTTCCTGACGCGCGTGAATCGGCAGTCCTCGCCACATGCCATCGTTTTGAACTCTATGTCGTGACCGAGAGCAATGCATTGGAGTCTCTCTGTGCCCAACTATGCTCACTGTTATCCAACCTCGTAAGTGAAAATCTGGGCGTAGGGGCGGAAGGTTTAGAGAGTGACCCTTGGATTGTGCGAACCGACGATGATGCCGTTATCCATCTCTGCCGCGTGGCCGCGGGCTTAGATTCGCTCGTGTTGGGTGAGGCTCAAATTCAGGGCCAAGTCATTGCTGCATACACGTCCGGCCTAGAGGAGGGGACAATCGGACCTCTGCTCTCACTGCTTTTCCGCGCTGCCATTCGCGTCGGCAAGCGCGCCCGTACTGAAACGCAAATCAGCACACGAGCCGTGAGCATGAGTTCGGTTGCGCTCAACATGGCTGCGCACTATTTTGCTGACTTTTCGAAAGTACGTGTCCTAGTTGTTGGGGCAGGGGAGATGAGTCTGCTGGCTTTGAAGGCACTGCGTCTGCGCCAGGTTGCCAATGTAACCGTCGCAAACCGCACGCTTGCACGCGCCCAGGCCGCGCTTCTCGAGCCGACATGGCGGGCGATTGAACTAAATCAGTTGCCCGAAACTTTGCAGAGTGCCGATGTGATCTTTTCCGCAACCAGTTCTCCGGATGTGGTGATTACACGAGCGCAAATCGTTGATGCCCAACATGTGGCAGACGCACCTGAGCGACAAGTTTTGATTGACCTAGCCGTGCCGCGAGATATTGATCCAACAGTGCGTACGCTACCTAACGTTGTGTTGGTGGATGTCGATGATTTGCGACAAGGACTAGATCAATCGCTTACAAATCGTGAGCAAGCAGTACCAGCGGTTAATGCTATCATTGAGCAAGAGATTGCTCGGTGGCAATTCGAACAACGTGAGCTTTCGATGCGCCCACTGGTGGCAGAGTTACGACAGCGGGCGGAGCGCATCCGGCAGCAAGAAGTCGAACGAACGATGCGTTTTATCGGTCCTGTTGATTCCGACACCCGCGAGCATATCCAGCATCTCTCACGTGCCATAGTCAACAAGCTTTTGCATGAACCAACGGTTCGCATCAAAGAATTGGCGCACAATGACGGGGCCGACCTTTATGTATCGGCGCTCTGTGATATTTTCGGTCTAGAAGCTGCTCTCCCTGTCGTACCCCAACATGAACATGCAGAAA
>CAMPHP010000270.1 GCA_946885925.1 uncultured Litorilinea sp. | reverse complement strand
ATGCTCAATCGCGGGCCTAACCAAAGCAACAGATCCAATAAGATGGGGGCGAGTAGCAGTTCCAGTCGTCTGCCCAAGAACCTGTAACCTGCCGATAAACTGTCGATTACGCCCAAGCTATTCCCCATTCACTTTGATTCGTTCTTTAACTCACTTGTCTCATCCACTCGAGTAATCATGCGCGTCATGAGCGCTGTAGTGTAATCGTCCGAGTGAGGTCCAACACGATAATACAGAGTTCTAGTATACCATAACATGCCTAAATTAACGAACTTTACCCTGGCAAATTTGGAACGTTTGTTCATTTTGCCTTGTTCATTTTACCAGGGCTAGGGCGCACATTACGGCAGACAGCCTTATCCTATAAACCCATCACTTACAGAGGCGCATCAATCTCGAGCCATGATAGCTCTGTTCCGCGAGAATCTTGATCCGCGATGAAGCAAGTACAGATTGACGCCTTCTGATTAAGTTCGCTAGAATTCATAGGAATTTTTACCATGCAACATTCTTATGGGATTCAGTCCCTAGAGCATCAACCTCTTGGGCTTCAATCCTTTGGACACCCGGTTCTAGAACAGTCACTTCTAGAACAACCATCGCAAGCTACACGAGGCAAAGCTATGTCATCCTTTGTCATTGAAGGCGGCTATCCACTGAACGGCACAGTGCAGCCGATTGGTAACAAAAATGCGGCGCTGCCCTTGTTGGCAGCCTGCTTGCTCACTGATGAAACACTTACGCTTCACAACGTACCCGAAATTGGCGACGTGCATACCATGCTCGCTATCCTCGCCCAATTGGGTGTGGAAATAGACCATCGTGGCTCCACCGTTATCCTGTGCGCCCGCAATGTCAACAGCACAGATCCCAATGCCCAACTCTTCGCGCAGATTCGCGGCTCGTTGACCTTGATGGGGCCGCTTTTGGCACGCCATCAGCATTTCAGCGTGCGTACTGCGGCAGGTGGCGATGACATCGGGCGGCGGCGCATTGACACCCACTTACAGGTCTTGGAAGGACTAGGCGCTCGCCGCGAAGTAAACGGCAAGTTTGCCCTCGACGCCAACGGGCGGCTGCGCGGTGCAGACATCCTACTAGATGAGACGTCTGTAACGGCGACAGAGAACGGTGTAATGGCCGCGGCGCTGGCACAAGGGACGACCATTCTACGCAACGCGGCCAGTGAACCACATGTGCAGGATGTCTGCCGGTTGTTGGAGATTATGGGCTGTCCCATTGAGGGTATTGGCAGCAACACGCTGATTGTGCATGGGCAAGACCGGCTGCGTGGGGGCGAATTCTATGTCAGCCCAGATTTTGTAGAAGTCGGTAGTTTTATCGGCTTGGGCGCAATTACGCCAGGCGAATTGCGTATCCAGGGTGTTGTTCCCGACCATTTGCGTATGGTCAAGATGATCTTTGGGGGGCGACTTGGCGTACGTATGCATATCGAGCATGACCCGAATGCCAGACCAGAGCTAGCGCATACGTTGGTGGTAGAGGATGAGCAGGAGCTACGCATTGCGCCTGATTTTGGTGGGGCAGTGCCCAAGATTGACGATGCGCCATGGCCTGCGTTCCCGCCCGACTTGATGAGTATTGCCCTGGTCATCGCCACGCAAGCCGAGGGCACGGTGATCCTGCATGAAAAGATGTACGAGAGCCGTCTCTATTTTGTAGACAGGTTGATTACAATGGGCGCACAGATTATTCTCTGTGACCCGCACCGCGCGGTGGTGGTTGGACCGCGGCGGCTTGTAGGGCAGCAGGTGAGCAGCCCTGATATTCGCGCTGGGATGGCGCTGGTGCTGGCTGCGCTGGCTGCGGATGGTGTCACCACCATCGGCAATGTGCAGCAGATCGACCGCGGCTATCAGCGCATTGACGAAAAGCTACGCAGCTTGGGCGCGCGGATTCAGCGAATCGACTGAGGAAACTAAAAACGTTCCACCATACTCCCTTCCTTGGAGCTGGGAACCCTCTGGGTGGCTCCGAGGAAGGTTCGTTTGCGCCAAACAACGATTGCTTTTGGCTCAACCCCTAGACTAAGGCGGCACATTGAGCGTAACCCGCTTGCGACCCAAACACTGAAATTGTTCCGGCACCATCCATATGTCGGACGCGGCACATTCATACACAATGCGGTCACCTGGGCCTAGCTGCAATACCTGTTGTTTATAGGCTTCATAGGCAACCATGCCAGTCGCGCTTTGCATTGACGGTACTTGCGTGATGGGAATCCTGTAGATTTCCTCGCGACCATCAGCGCGCTCTACGAAAAAAGTAAAGACAAACGTCTCCAGCCAACCTTCTGCCAGGTTAACGACAATTGGGGGTGGCTTTGGCGTCCAAACAGATGGTGTTGCCGTGAATGGATCAACATTCCCATCAGGCGTCGGCGTGCGTGTAGGTTCGGGCGTGATAAGTGGCGATAAGGGTGTCAGTGGTGGCGTGGGTGGCACCATTGCCGCTTGACTTGTCTCCAGCGGTGATGGCGCGCTGGGCGAACTCGATAGGGGTGAGTCACGGGCGGTTCTGCTTGTTTCTGGATATACCCCACAAGCTGCAACCACGCTTAACAAGAGCATGAGTAGGATGTATTGTCGTCTTTGGATGCGGGACATGGGGCGCTCCTGTGCCATCGTTTGGGTCGGGCGGCAGATTATCCATGCATTTCTGTACGTCACATCTATACATCTCTCATCTATACATTTCACCTCTGTACATTATAGATGAGAATATTCTATTGGTGTACTCACCTGTCAAACGTCCGGTGGACCTTTCGCTGTCCCTATGCAGCTGTGCTCTTTTTCCCTACTGCCTAGAATTGCTGGGAATTCTGATCTGTGTGGAATGGCGGCAGAGAGACCCTTATAGGGTGACAGAATGACGTCTCCTTGCCATGCCGTGCCCTGAGGAGTTTATACAGCCGGTTGTGTACGAGTATCATCGCGCCTATACTATGGACACCCCACATACTTGTTTGGCTATAGGACGCCTGCCGCCATGCCGCTATCTAGGCCAGGTATTTTAGTGCTGCTTATTGTTGCGGGCAGGGCGAGCACTGGTTTGCACAGAAGCTAAAGCCTATGCTGCAAAAGCAGGCACACGCTGGTTATGGACATCCTGAAGCAGATGTATATGTGGCCTTCGATCCTTAATGCTCCCATTCACGCATTGCTGTGCCAGTGCTTTCCACAGGCGCTTTGGAATGGCAATAGCGACCGCCGCGAAATCGTCCTGACCTTTGACGATGGGCCGGACCCCCGCGATACGCCACAGATCTTGGAAATCCTAGCTCACCAGCAAGTGCCAGCCACGTTTTTCCACGTGGGTAAACGAGTGGCGAAATACCCTGAACTGGTGCGGCAGGTTGCAGAGGCCGGTCATCAAGTCGGGATGCATGGCTACCGCCATCGCGCCTTTCCACTGGAACATTCCGCGACACTGCACAGCCACCTGATACACACGCAATTTCTGATTGCTCAAGCATGCCAGCGCGACCCGGCAACAATCAACCTAGTCCGTCCACCCTATGGTCTCTTTTTACCGTCCACGCTCCAGGTGCTAGTCAAGTGGGGCTATCGACCCGTGATGTGGAGTGTGGTGCCTTATCACTGGATGCAGCCAGCCCAAGCGACGATTCGCCAAGTCCAACAGCAAGTGACCAATGGCTCGCTGCTGGTGTTGCATGAGGGGCTATCTGGTCCTTCGGTGTTGACATTTGTTGAACCAATCATCGTTTATCTCAAGGGCGCGGGTTTTCAGTTTATCACCGTCGACCAGATGGAGCCGCCACCACCTTTGTGACTTTGGAGAAGCCTCGTAGGTAATTTTATCCGCGTTGACACGCTCCACCCTCTACGCATATAATCCGCGAGGATAGCACGACCAAGACCGTGCCTGGTTGCCCGCCTTCACCACCGGCTGGGGATGCTGGCTGTTCAGTCTGCTCACCGGTGGTCTTCCAATTCACCGTCCGGTGCTACCCCAATCTCAGCGAATGAGGCCACTATCATTCTAAGCCAAAGGATTCCATCATGTCGTCGCTAGACGTGGCTGCTATTCAGCAGCAAGTTGCTCAACAGCGCGAGGAGATCATCACCTTTTTGCGCGATCTGGTTGCGATTCCGTCTGTAGATTCGCAGATCGAATTGGTGGGACGCCGCGCCCAGGCCGAGATGGCGAAACTTGGCTTCGTTGATATTCGCTTCGACAGCATGGGCAACACCTTGGGACGGATTGGCGATGGGCCGCGCATCTTGCTCTATGACAGCCACATCGACACCGTCGGCATTGGTGATCCCTGCGAATGGCAGTGGAACCCCTTTATCGGCAAGATTGAGGATGGGCGCTTTTATGCACGCGGCACCTGTGATGAAAAGGGGAGTACGCCGGGCATGATCTATGGTCTTGCCCTTGCTCACCGTTTTGGGTTGCTGGAAGGATTCAGCGCCTATTACTTTGGCAACATGGAAGAATGGTGCGATGGGATCGCCTGTCAAGCGTTGGTGGAGCATGAAGGCATCCGACCCGACTTTGTGGTGATTGGCGAGCCAACCAAGATGCAGGTTTACCGAGGGCACAAGGGCCGCGTGGAGATGCAGGTCATTGCCAAGGGACGCAGCGCCCATGCCGCGTCAAACCACTTGGGCGACAATGCCATCTATAAGCTGTTGCCGGTTATCGAGGGGATTAGCAAGCTTGAGCCAGAGTTGGGCGACGATCCCTTTTTGGGGCATGGCAAGATCACTGTGACGGATATGAAGATCAAAACGCCAAGCATCAATGCAGTTCCCGACGAGGCAATTGCCTTTGTGGATCGCCGCCTCACGTTTGGCGAGAGTGTAGAGAGTGCAATCCAGCAGGTGCGCGAACTTATTCCCGAACATAACCGCAGCACTGGTGACATCACCGTGGAGATGCTCAAATATAACGAGCCTTCCTACACAGGCTTTGTCTTTCCTGTTGATAAATATTTCCCAGCATGGGCGTTGGAACCAGAGCATCCGTTAGTTCAGGCAGGGCTTGAGACCGCGGCACAGATCGGGCTGCCTGAACACAAACCGGGCAAGTGGAACTTTAGCACCAACGGCATTTATTGGGCGGGCAAGGCGGGCATCCCTTCTATCGGCTTTGGCCCTGGCGAGGAGGAGACCGCACACACGGTTAACGATTCCGTCTTGCTGGATGATGTGGTCAAGGCAACTGAGTTTTACGCAGCTTTGCCCGCGCTGATGGCCGCGCGGTTGGCGTAACACAAGCAGAGATGCAGTTGAAGGAGTGCGCTGGTGCGCCCCTTCACTTTCTAAAAGACCATTGAGGTTTCAATGCTCAACACCCCTGGCAGCAGGCGTCCTCTTGCGGTGATTGCCATCGGCGGCAATTCGCTGATCGTCAACAACAAGCAGCCAGAAGTTCCTCACCAATGGGATGCAGTGCGCGAGACAGCAACCCATATTGCCAACCTGATTGAGAGTGGGTGGGATAC
>CAMPHP010000269.1 GCA_946885925.1 uncultured Litorilinea sp. | reverse complement strand
CCTGCTTCGTACCTCAATGGATGTATCACGAATGCGTCCACGAATGCATCCACGAATGCATGAAGTCAAGGGCCACCGGCAGATAGAGCAGCAGGTTCAAGATCATAATGTTGGATGATGCCAAACTTATTGAACGGCCATACACGAACCCATGCTTTTCCCACAATTAAATCTTCCGATAAGGGGCCAAAGACGCGGCTATCCTGCGACTGTGGCCGGTTATCGCCCATCACAAATAAATGGTCTGGCTCAATCACAATCGGGCCATAGGTTACCGCACGCGGAATCTCGTTATGTGGATATTCCTCCATCAACGACTCACCGTTAATGTAGACGACAGAATCACGGATCTCAAGCGTATCCCCAGGCAAACCGATGATTCGCTTAATATAATCCTCTTCTTCATTGTTCGGATTATGAAAAACAAGTACATCGCCTCGCTCTGGTGTACCCACTCGATAGGCCAACTTGTTGACGAGAATAAACTCGCCCTCATAAAAGTTGGGCTGCATCGAGTGGCTCTCAATTCGATAGTTCTGTACAACTTGCCGGATGAGCAGGAAGATGATGAGCGAAAGCACAATGGTTTCAACCAGCTCACGGAGCAACATCCAACCCATGGAGGGCTGTGGCTCAGATTCGGCTACACTCCCGCCCACATGTTCCGGCGCTTGATCATCCGATGCTCCTTCAGCAGGTACATCTGACGTCAATGCATACACATCAGGTATTTGCTTCGTGCGGTTTGTCATAGTTGTCCAGCAATCACTTCCTCATACAGCCAACGTTGCGATGGCCTTTGTCTTCAAGGCAATGCACAGATTATAGCACCGCGCGCTACTCAGATAACAAAATTGGGATAACCAGCCTTCAGCCAGTTATCCCAAACAGAAATCCCAAATATCCCAACTGGCATAAATAAACAATGCTCACCGGCAGTTCACTGGTCAATTACACTCGGCGGACTACCCCAACCGGGTTGCATTAACCAGATCGCATTGCCAGGCTTACATAGTAAGCCTACCTTCATTAAGGAAAATTCGCAAAAGCTCAAACTTTTTCCCAAATATCCCAATTGGGATAATCTTCTCTTGTTTCAGGTCTTATTTCAGGATATACCGTGTACCGCGCTTGTCACCAATCTTGAGCAAGATACCCTTATTGACAAGATCAGCTAAATCCAAACGCAGCGTTTCTGACCCCACATGGGGACACATATCCCGATAATCACGATTTGTGATGGCAGAATTGCGCTGCAAGAACTCAATGGCCTTGATCTGTCGCTCGTTCATGTTCTGTTCCCACGTCTGGACAACTCGACTAGAGTCCTTGGTGTTATACAGAATCACACTGAAACGATGGCTCTTGGCCTCGAACTTGGGTGGCATATGCCCCGCATTTACCATGTCTTCGATCATACGATCAATGCCTAGCCCCAACTCCTCAATATATCCCCACTGATAAAGCCCATTCACCAACCGTGGATTGCGGCTGTAATGTTCTTCAACAATGTTATCCAGCGTAATATGAGCGGGCAATCCACCAGGGCTGGTAATCTCCAGCCGGTCGGTATACATGCGAATCTCAATGCTGCGTCCCGTCAGCCGGTAGTCGCGGTGGGCAACTGCATTGACCAAGGCTTCACGCACAGGCGCACTAGGATACTCAGTCTCCTCCTGCCGGTGCAAACCCTTCACCACAGCCCGCTTATCCATCTCCTCCCAAATCACGCGCCATGCTCGGTCAATAATCTGGGGTAACGGGCCTGTAAACTCCTCACGACGCCCATAGCCAAAGCTACCTTCCGGCCCCCGTGGTTGCACATCGGCAAAGCGCACAAAAATCGCTCGACTCTGGGGCAAGAACAATTGAGGCTCTTTGCCAAAGAGCAGCAACCCACTTATCGTTGGCGTCCGCTGCTCAGTCAGTGCGCCGATTTGTTGCAACAGCTTATCCTTCGGCAACACCGTACCACGCGGATTTCGGCGTTGGCGGCGCTCTAGGTAATAGTCAATAACATCATCGTCCAGATCATCACGCTTGGCCCCAGGCACTTCCTGCAACTCAAAATCGCCCACCACAGGACGATTCGCCATCAGCAAATCGATATCTCCCCCTTCAATAGGACGATTCTCCGTGCCCTTGCGTACGACAATCCGGCCATCCCAAAGGCTATGCATTTCTGGACTGCGATCCACGCGCAGCAGTACAATCGTACCGCCTGCAACCTGCTGTTGCATCCAATCCGTCCGCACAGGCGGGCGGCAGAGTCGCAACGCGGCTTGCAGTGCATCGGTCGCATCTTCCTCCACAAAGATATCACCCAGCCGCCCGTCTTCGTCCATACCCAGGACAATCGTCCCGCCATCTGTATTGGCAAAGGCCGTTAGCGTCTCAGCGATCTGTTCCGGGTTGTTAACCATTGCAAAAAAGGCTAACTGCTGTCCCGGACTCTGTGTCAGCACCGTCTGCATATCTGCCATTGACTCATCTACGCCTATGGGCGCTACTCCTCGTCCTCGCCTGCTATTGCCAGCTCTGCTTCATCGCCATCTATGTCTATATCGTTGTTATTTGCGTCGCCGAAATCTTCAGCACTATCGCCATTTTCACTCAACAATTTGGCCTCGCCAACTACCATCTTTGGCGTCACACCGTCCTCTTCATCGCGGCTGCCCCCATCTACCTCACGGTTCAAATCCTCGTAAGTTAGAACGGCCAGAGCTGCGACCGAGTCTCCATCTTGCAAGTTGACAACGCGCACACCCCGTGTACTGCGCCCCATCTGGCTAATTCCGGCAACACCTGTTCGCAAGACAATACCGTTGGCAGTCATCACAGTAATCTGGTCAGTGGGCCGTACGACCCGCGCCGCCACAATCGGCCCGATCTCGTCCAAACGCCGGTGATCGGTCGCCCAGTTTCCTTGAGTATAGCGCCCCTTTTCGTTGAACTCGTCCAACGGAGTACGCTTGCCCCATCCGCGTTCGTGCAGAACCAACAGATCGCTGTCGCTACGCACCACATCCATGCTAACAATCTCGTCATCACCCAGCAAACGCATTGCCATTACCCCAGCCGCTGTCCGTCCCATTGGGCGAACATTCTGTTCGTGGAAGCGCAACGCCTTGCCATTGCGTGTGACGATGATAAATTCTTGATCACCGTTGGTCATCCGTGCCCAATCCAATGAATCGTTATCGTCCAAATTCATTGCAATAAGCCCCGTTGACCGCACATTACTAAAGACGTTCAACTCCATGCGTTTGATACGTGCCTTG
The DNA here is from genome assembly GCA_946885925.1 of uncultured Litorilinea sp. The sequence continues at coordinate 2,216 of CAMPHP010000269.1, read as the reverse complement.
CGTGTGATCAACGTCACATACTCCGCATCGTCAAAGTCGGGCACCACCAACATAGTCGTCACCCGCTCATCTGCTTGGAGGTTCAAGAAGTTCGCCATGTGCGCCCCACGCGCAGTCCGGCCCGCTTCCGGCAGTTCATACACCTTGCTGCTATAAACCCGGCCTTTATCCGTAAAGAAGAGGATATGATCCAGTGTGCGCGCAAAGAGCAGGTTAATGACCTCATCCTCTTGGCGCGTGGTCATCCCCTTGATCCCGCGACCACCGCGATGCTGTTCCTTAAAGGTATTGGCGGGCATGCGCTTAATGTACGCACCAGCACTATAGCTGATCAACACATTGTCTTGCGTAATCAGATCTTCTTCACTGAAATCGCCACTCGTACCGGCTGCAATTGAAGTGCGGCGTTCATCTCCATACTTCTCCTTCAGCCAGAGCGCATCCTCACGAACCAATGCACGCAGCTTTTCAGGATGGGCAAGCAGATCCTCCAAGTAGGCAATACGCGCCATGACCTCAGTATATTCATCTTCGATCTTTTGGCGTTCCAATGCAGCCAAACGGCGCAGTTGCATATCCAAAATCGCCTGCGCCTGCACTTCGCTCAACCCAAAATTCTCCATCAAGGCAGAACGGGCAGCTTCGGCACTTTCGCTAGAGCGGATCGTTCGGATCACTTCATCAAGGAATTGCAGGGCAATTCGCAAGCCTTCCAAGATATGCGCTCGCTCGCGGGCCTTACTCAACTGGAATTGCGAACGGCGCGTCAACACCTCAACGCGGTGCTCTACATAGACGACTAGCGCCCGGCGCAAGCTCAACGTGACAGGCTCATTGTTCACGAGCGCCAACGCATTGACACCAAAAGTGGTCTGCAATTGTGTGTGCTTAAAGAGGCGGTTGCGCACCTTCTTGGGTGCCGCGCCCCGCTTCAGCTCAATCACAATCCGCATTCCCGTGCGGTCACTCTCATCGCGCAAGTCACTGATCTGATCCAGCGTACCCACACGTACCAACTCGGCAATTCGTTCGATCAACGTTGACTTGTTTACTTGATAGGGGATTTCTGTGATGATGATGCGGAAACGATTGCCATTGCTCATCTCCTCAATCGTCGTCTTGGCGCGCAACAACACCTTACCACGCCCGGTACCCAGGGCCTGTCGAATGCCCTCTGTGCCAAGAATAATGCCGCCGGTCGGGAAGTCTGGCCCCTTAACAAAAGCCATCAATTCTTCTAGACCGATCTCGTTGTGCCGCTCCCAATTGTCAATGACATAGATAATTGCATCAATCACTTCACTCAGATTATGAGGAGGGATATTGGTCGCCATACCCACGGCAATACCGCTGGTTCCGTTGACCAACAAGTTGGGGAGCATGGCTGGCAGAACTTGCGGCTCCTGCAAGCTGTCATCAAAGTTGGCGCGCCAGTCGATTGTGTCCATATCGATGTCGCGCAGCATGGTCTCGGCAATGCCAGCCAAGCGCGCTTCGGTGTAACGCATGGCTGCCGGACTGTCACCGTCCACAGAACCAAAGTTACCTTGACCATCGACCAGCAGATAACGCAGGCTAAAATCCTGCGCCATACGCGCCATCGCATCATAGACCGACGCGTCACCATGCGGGTGATACTTACCTAATACTTCACCGACAATACGGGCGCTCTTCTTATAGGGCGTGTGCGGCTGTAGCCCCATGTCGTGCATAGCGTAGAGAATACGCCGGTGCACAGGCTTTAACCCATCGCGTGCATCCGGCAGAGCACGCGCCACGATTACACTCATCGCATAATCGAGATAGCTCGCCCGCATCTCGTCTTCAACCGAAATACCGCGTACATTGCCGGCGTTATAGCCGTCTCCGTTTAACGATAGCGAAGATCCATTGCTGCCATTCTCATGTCCCGGAAGACTTGCTGGCAGTTCACCGTTACCGTCTTGCGGCTCGAAATTTTCATCCATACCCGTACCTCGATACCTGGTTTATACACCTGGCTACTCATATCCAACGCCTAATGTTTAAGTGTCAATTATACCCTACTTTCGCTACTTTTCCCAACCCAGCATGGAACAAATGTACAGCCCTTGCATCACCCTCGTTCTACCATAACAAAAGGGGAGCCAACCCGCTGGCTCCCCTACTTACTTCCCCTGCTTATATACCCTACTTATATAGACGTATTAATAGTTCAAAGTGACACGGTATGTATC
>CAMPHP010000268.1 GCA_946885925.1 uncultured Litorilinea sp. | reverse complement strand
GGCTGGCAGCATTGGACCCTGGCTGGTGGCGCGGCGCAACATCTCCTTTGGGAACTGTGCTGTCTGGGCTTGTAACGTTCGGGCTGTTGAGCGCTAACGGCATGGCCTTACAGCGCATCTACACCGATACGTCCTTGCACAAGCCCAATTTTCGTGATGCGGCAGCGACCATCAACCGTGAAGTGTTACCTTCCGATGTCGTGCTGGTGGATGGCCCCAACCCGCAACTCGTCTTTGCTCATTACTACAGCGGCCCAGCACCCGTCGTTGATTTGCGAGAGTTAGAGGGCGAATCCTATGAAGAAGTGGACGCAACATTAACTGCTGCCACACAAAATGCAGCGCGAGCCTGGGAACTACTCTATTTCCACGCGCCAGGCCCTGTCCAATTCTGGCTGGCAACGCACTGCTGGGCCGCTGCTGCTACGGATCACAATGGCATCCGCATTACGCTCTACGGGTTGGAGCATAAGCCGCTGGTAGAGCAAGAGATGGACATTGCCTTTGGCCCGGGCTTAACGCTCTACCAAGCAGGAGTGGATGGGCCTAGTGTGCAACGCTCGGATCTAGTGCGGGTGACGACGCGCTGGCAAGTAGACGCACCGCTGCCAGAATATAAGTTTAGCCTGCGCCTTGCAACGCCCGAAGGTCAAGTAGTACTAGCCGATGCCTATGTACCGCAACACTGGCTTGCCCCAACCACGCAATGGGCAGTGGACAGCACCGCGGTGGACCAACGGGCATTGTTCCTACCCCCAGATTTGCCCCCAGGCCCCTATATGGTTACGCTACGCCTCTACGATCCAACCAACGGAGTCGCCGTAGAGAGTGCATCCGGGCAAGATGTAGTATTAGGAACTGTTGAGGTTGTGCCTTGAACAGAGATAGTAAGCTAAATTGGGCGCGCGTGCTGCTATTGCTATTCATCCTACTGGCATTTGGCCGCGCTATCTGGGCATTGGATGCCAAGAATTTATGGTGGGATGAGAGCCTGAGCCTTCAGCGGGCTGAATCAAATTGGCTCGATTTAATACTAGGGCGGCTCTATCTCTACGATGGGCTAACCAATGACCTCACTCACGACCAGCATCCCTTCTTCTTTTTCCTTCTCCAGAGCATTCTTTTGCGCTTGGCAGGGCAAAGTGAGGTGGTGCTGCGTTTCCCCTCCGTGATGGCAGTGACGCTGCTTGTTCCCACAGTTTGGAGCTTTGCGCGTGCTTTTGTGCGGCGTGGCATTATGGCGGCGAGTGCCCCCATGTGGGCGGCATTGCTGGCCGCGGTGCATCCCTTCTTTCTCTGGTATGGTCAAGAAGCGCGCCCCTATGCACTTTGGGCATTGCTGGCACTCCTCAGCACCTACTGTTTGCTGCGCGCCACAGAGCAGAGAGCAGGGCGCGGCTGGTGGATCGGCTATGCCATCAGCGCGTTGATGTTCTACAGCACCCACTTCTACGCTGTATTCCTGCTCCCTGTTCAGGCGCTACTCCTCTTTCAATGGTTATGGGCACGCAGCCGCCGTGGAGCCATCCTCGCGCTGGCGAGCGCATTGGCAGCGGGTGCAGGTGTGGGGGCATTTGCCTATTGGTCAGTTGTGATTCGTCAAGGGGGCGGCGGCAACTTCCCCGAAGTCCCTTTGCAAATGCTCTTGCCCGACTTGCTCAATGCGTTTAGCATGGGGCTAAGTGTAGACCCAGCAAATTTCTGGTGGCTAGATGCAATCTATGGCGCGGTGGCATTGGTGGGTGCGATAGTTTGTCTACGCAACTCCGAGCGCATTCGCGCGGGTGGCTGGCTGCCGGTTGCGCTGGTAGTGGTGCCAATCCTTGTGCTGCTGGTCGCCATGCTCGTCTACCCGGCCTATATGAACGCACGTCATATGAGTCTGATCGGCGGCGGCTTTCTGCTGCTTCTCGGCGCGGGGCTGGGGCAAATTACACAGCAAGGACGTTGGGGAACGCTGGGTGCAAGCGCACTGGCCTTGCTCATGGTGGCGGGTATGGGCTATAGCACCTACAACTACTTTACGGTGGAAGAGTATGGCAAAGATGACTTTGCCGCGGTCGGCGATTACCTCGACCAACGCCTGGCTCCAGGTGATGCAGTCTTGGTAAAATCGCCCTTTGCCTGGCGCATTTTCACCTATTATCTCAACTTGGAAGCTATTCCCGCCGTTCAAGCCCAAGGGGCCGACATGGGCTTATATGGTGTCCCCTTATTGCGGCGAGTTCCGTGGGATGAGCAAGAAGCGCAGATCGGCAGGTGGGCAGAAAAATATCGCCGTGTCTGGCTGGTCACCTCCAATACCCATCCCTATATGGATCTGGAAGGGCGCATTGATACATGGATGGACGAAAATCTCTTCAAGGTGCAGGAGATCACCTATTTCAGCCACTCGTCACTGCGTAGTGCGCTCTATCTGGACAAGGTTCCCGTTTATGATGGCCCCCCTCCCGATCTGGCCCAACCCGTAACAGGCGTTTTTGGCGATCTAATCCAGGTAGTAGGCTTAGATGTGGGAGAACCGCTGCGTGATGATCTGGCCTTACCCGTAACGATTTATTGGCAGGCCGTACAGCCCACACCCGACCACTATAAATACATATTGACCCTGGAAGAAGTGCTGCCTGATGGCAGTGTGCACCCGCTGGCAATGACCGAGCGTGAACCCTACGATGGTGCAATCCCGACCATTTACTGGAAACCAGGCCAGACGATTGTCGAATATACCGAGTTGCCCCCCACTGCTTGGCCCCATCCGCAAAATGCAGAAGAGGCAGGTCGCTACCGCATCAGCCTCCAACTCTATCGCGCCGATACGCTGGCGAAACTGCCTGTAACGCATACAGAGGGCATTGAGGGGGCAGGAGAAGCACTTTGGGTTCCCTATGAGGAACCCGTTTTGTTCGAAAATAACGCTGGGCGATAAGCGCATGATCTCTTTGGATACACCGAGCCTAGAGCGCGCTGCTCTACCATCCACCGCAACAGAATCCATCGCCTCACATCGTCGAGCCACCTGGCTTGAACGCTATGGGTTGGCGCTGATTCTGCTCCTCTTCTTGGCGATGGGCTTTTGGTATAGCATGGCAGTGCCTCCTTATGAGACACCCGACGAACTCTATCACTATGGTTTTGTTCGCCATCTGGCCCAGGGCAACCCGCTGCCAGTGCAGAGTACCGAATCTACAGGCCCGTGGCATCAAGAAGGGAGCCAAGCGCCCCTCTATTATTGGCTTGCGGGACGGCTGACCGCGGGCATTGACCAGCGTGACTTTGACCAGCTTGCGATCACCAACCCGCGCGCCAACATGGGCGATCCTCTCTTTCCGGGTAACAAAAACCGCATGCTCTACAGCGCAGCGGCGCAGCCTTTGGTGGGAAGCAATTTGGCTCTGCATGTAGCGCGCGGGCTTTCCTTGCTCTTGGGAGCGATCACGCTGTGGGCAGTGGCGCAAAGCGCACGCTTGGTACTGCCCCGGCAACATGCCTTGCTGCCCCCGCTGCTGTTGGCTATCATTCCCCAGTTTGTCTTTATCAGTGCCTCATGCTCCAACGATAGCTTGGTCATTACGGCCAGCGCGCTCGTGATCTGGTGGCTGCTGCGCTTGCTCACGGTGAGTGACCAGCGTGCCGTGCATGTGGGCGAATGGGTGTTCTTGGGTGTGCTGTTGGGCATTGCCGCACTGAGCAAGTTACAAGGTTTGGGGTTGTTCCTGCTGGCGGCAGGGGTGGGGGTGGCAATTGCCTACAGGCGGCGCGATTGGCGCGTACTGCTGGTCGCTGCGTTGCCAGTGGCGCTGCCTGCGCTGCTGATTGCGGGTTGGTGGTATTGGCGCAACTTTACCCTCTATGGCGACTGGTTTGGCCTCAACCATCTGGTGAGCATCAACGGGCAGCGTACCGAGCCGCTAGAGTGGGATGAGTGGTGGCTGGAATTTCGAGGCTTGCGCTACTCCTTTTGGGGGCTCTTTGGCTGGTTCAACATTCTCCTGCCAGAATGGGTCTACCGTCTGTTGGATGGCATCAGTCTTATCGCACTCCTGGGATTAATGGCGGCTCCCCGGTTGAACCGCGACAAGGCGATTGCGCCTGAATGGCGAATGGGGCGCGGGCTGCTCATTGCTTGGGCATTGCTCTCCTTTACCCTGGTGATCTACTGGATCAACCGGGCCACAGGCAGCCAGGGGCGGCTCTTTTTCCCTGCCATCAGCGCGGTGATCATCCTCCTTGTCACGGGCCTAGAGGTGTGGCTGCGCCATCTGCCTAGGCTGATTCGGCAAGGAGTATGGGCAGCACTCGTATTGTTGCTCTTAGGCGCAACGATCTATGCCGGAGCCGTGCTCTTTCCGCGCGCCTATGCCGCACCCCATCCACTTGCTACACTACCTGCCACAGCCCAGCGCATCGATATTACCTTTACCACGCCCGATGGCGAGCAGATCACGCTCTTAGGGATCGATGCACCTGATGGGCGCTATTACGCTGGGGATCGCGTTCCAGTGACACTCTACTTGACGGCACCGCAGCCCTTACGCCATGATTATGAGCTATTTGTCCAACTCCTGGATGAAACGAGCGCCGTGGTCGGCAATGTCACCACGCATCCAGGGTGGGGACGGCATCCCACAAGCATGTGGAAGCCGGGCGAGATCTATACCGACAGCTACAGCGTGCAGGTGCGGCAGCGAATTGATCCGCGCTCCCCTCTCTTGGCGCGCATCTATACGGGCTTCGTAGACCCAAGTGATAGCCAACTGACACCCCTTCCCGCCACTGACCAGGTAGGGAACGAAATCGAACCCTTTGTCGCTGAGGCAGTGCTGTTACCCTGGTCAGCGCCAGAAGTTGCTGAGACGGAATGGACACTCATAGACGCGCGCTTTGGCGAGGCGATTGGCCTGGCGGGGATGCACCAGCCTGAAACCGTGAGTGCCGGGCAAACACTGACAGTTACATTGCTCTGGCAAGCCACGGCAGCACCTGGCATTGACTATACAGCCTTTGTCCATCTGCTCGATAACAGTGGAACCTCCGTGGCAGGCTATGATGCGGCACCAGGAGGGACACGTTTCCCGACACGCGTTTGGGCAGCGGGCGATCAAATCTTGAGTGGAATGGTGGTGGCGCTGCCAGAGGAGCTGCCCCCTGGCGACTATAGCACATGGTTGGGGCTGTATGAAGCGGGCAGCGCAGGGGCAGCGCGGCTGCCAGTGCAAGAGGCAGGGGGTCATGCTACGGCCCACGAGATGATCGAATTAGGCAGCATCACCGTTGCACATAGATAATTCCCACAAAAACAGACGGAAGCGTATGTGAACGAAGAGAGTGCGCCGAGCCCCGGCAAAACGATCCTCAAATGGCTCAAGTGGATTGCCATCATCTTGGTCGTACTGGTTGTGATACTTGTCTTGTTAATCTTGCTCTTTGGTGAGGAGGAACCTGTGGCGTTACCCACGCCAACCCCCACCTTTACACCAACGCTTACCGCTACCCCATCCCTTACAC
>CAMPHP010000267.1 GCA_946885925.1 uncultured Litorilinea sp. | reverse complement strand
ATCTAAATGTCGCGCAACTGCGGCGAGGGTAAAATTCTGGGGTGTCATTTCACCTCGCCCTTTGGTCTCATCACCTGCCATAATATGCTAATGCTGTCTTGTTCTGCTATCTTATATTACTGGCTTATATGATTGGCTTGTAGGATGGCTTGTATGACCGGTTTACTCTTCGATAACCCGCCAGGTCGTGTCAATCACTTCGCCTTCATCCTGGCGAGCGCCATTGTAGCCAGACTTGTTGTAGCTGGATTGGGGCGGAGGGGCATAGTTGCCAGCAAAGCCACGAAAAGCACGTTTGACACTCTCGTTGGGGGCCAAGGCCACAAACAAACGTGCGGCGAGCAGTAAGATAGCAATATCATCTAGGGGCATCAGCGGCATAAAGTCTATTGGAGAAATCCAATAGACCAGCGCCAAGAAGGGCAGGAAGAGCTTGAGTAGCCCTGGCACACTGGGGTCCCATAAGAGCCGCCAAGTTGCGACCAAGTCGCGTAACAGATTCGTCCAACTCCACCCGCTGGGCATTGACTGTCGGGGTGCTCGTTGATTCATAGGTATTTACTCCTTGACCGTATCATTCATGACGGTCAGTATAACGAAATTTAGGGGTGCTGACAACTTAATCCCGTCTAGCTCTTTCGCTAGCACAGAAACAACCAGTAGCCCCAAGACGATTGCAACATGCCAAACACTTCGCAAATGCTTCTAGAGTATTCCGATATTTTGCTCCAAGTTCTCGCTGAATTGCGCGGAGCCTACTTAGATTCGGCAGATACTCGCGAACAAGCTATTGAGTTGTTAGCCGCCCAAATCACCGATCCAACTTCGGTGCAGATGGCCTTTGAGGAAGTCGGCGACTACTCACCCGAAAGCCACGTAGCCATTGAACTGCTGCTGAAAGAAGGCGGCGAAATGGCCGAAGCCCAGTTTACTCGCCAATTCGGTGGCATCCGCCAGATGGGGCCAGCCAAACTTGAACGAGAAATGCCCTGGCTCACGCCTGAAAGTACTGCCGAACTGCTTTACTACTATGGGCTGATTGGCCGCGGCTTCAAAGGTGCTGGACAAAGGGCCCATTCGATCATTTACATTCCCGGCGATACCGCTCCTTGGCTTCCTCATCCCCAAAGCCAAATGGCCGAGGGAGCCTTGCCGGTACGTCCTGTTCCACCACCACCTCAATCGCGCCTGCTGCTGGCCGATGACAGCTTGTTGGAGGATGTAGGCACGCTCCTCGGCTTCTTGCGCCATGAGCGGCTGCGACTGACTGCTGGCGGTCCTCACCCGGAGGATATTGACCACTTTGTGAAACGGCTGCAAATCCCCAACGGCAACGACAACCCGGATTTCGATGTACGGCTGGCCTTGTTGCTCCATCTCGCAAACCGGCTCGGCTGGCTGCGTCGTGGCGAAGATGGCGGCGTTCTTCTCACCGGCAACCGCGTCCAAGCTTTTCTCGAAAAGACTCGTGCCGAGCAACGCCAAACGCTCTGGGAAGCCTGGAAGCAATCTCCCGACTGGAACGACCTGTGTCGCACGCCAGGGCTTGAATGTGCCGAGACGGGTACATGGAAAAACGATCCACTACAGACGCGCGGTTCCATTCTTCAACTTTTTGCCAAACTTCAGCCAGGCGCTTGGTATAGCCAATCTGAAGTCATCAAGGCCATCAAAGAGATAGAACCAGATTTCCAGCGGCCCACGGGTAATTACGATACCTGGTACATCCGTAATACTAATACGCAGGAATTTCTTAAGGGTTTCGACCAGTGGGACGCAGTTGAAGGGGCGCTGCTGCGCTTTTTGATTCGCGGCCCGCTGCACTGGTTGGGTGCTGTGGATTTGGCGGAACCATCTGCCGGGGATGATTGGCTCTTTTCGCTTAGCCAATGGGGTTCGCTTTGGTTGGGTCAAGATACTCCCCAGCCCCATGAGGCGACGCACCGACCCATTGTCGTGGGCGAGGATTTTACCATCACTGCACCCGTGGGTACTTCGCTTAGTGATCGTTTCCGCGTGGAGCGCTTTGCCGCTTGGCAAGCAAGCTATCCCGATTTTGTCTATCAGATCAACCAGCGCAGCCTCAAGCGTGCTGCTGAACAAGGTATCAGCACCGAACGTATTACGGAGTTTCTCCAACAACACACGCGCGGCATCCCGCCGAAGGTCGCTGCGGCGCTAGCTCGCTTTGGCAACAGCGAAAAAGTGCGTACTTAGTACGTTGTGCAGGAAGAGATCTGGCCTGGAAGCAGCCGGGGGATCAATCCCCCGGCAAGAGGGCAAGCCGCCTAAAGAGGGTTCTGCCTAGCCTGTCTAATCAACGTCTACAGTTGTTCCACACAAACCATCCACCATTCATTGACCACTGGAACCCCTATGTCCTCTCAAGTGAATCGCATCCACGAGTTAGTTTGCGCGCGTATGAGCGAGCACCGCATCCCCGGTCTCTCTCTGGCCTTGCTCCATAGGGGTGAGCCAATCATCCTGCAAGGGTATGGCTTTGCCGATCTCGAACATAAGGTACCCGCCACGGCAGATACGCTCTATCAAATCGCCTCTGTCAGCAAGCAATTTGTCGCTACTGCGATTGTGAGTTTGGTCGAAGAGGGCAAGTTAGCGTTGGATGAATCGATTACCTATTATTTCCCCGATGGGCCACAAGCCTGGCAGCCCATCACCATCCGTCAGCTACTTACGCATACTGGCGGGATTGTGCGTGATGGCTTGGCAGACTATTGGACTACGCCTGCCGCCATGCATCTGGACTATGAGTATGCAGAGATGTACGCCATTATTGCCGGGCGCGAGTTAGATTTTACACCAGGAGAAAAGAGCAGCTACAGCAACAGTGGCTATTTCCTGCTGGGGCTGATTATCGAACAGATCACTGGGCAATTGCTTAACGAGGTGCTGGCAGAGCGAATTTTTGTGCCATTGGGCATGAATGCGACGCGCATCAATGATCTGCAAGCCGTTTTGCCCAATCGTGCCAGCGGCTATGCCAATGCCGAACAAGGCTGGTGTAAACCGCCCTATATCGGTCTGCGCCACCACTTCGCCAATGGCGGGCTGGTCTCGACTGTGGCCGACCTCGCCAAATGGGATGCTGCGCTTTATGGCGACCAAGTGCTGCCCCAGGCGCGCCTGCAGGAGATGTGGACGCCCTATATTTGCACTGATGGCACGCCCACTGATCGCGGGCTAGGGTGGGTCATTGGCGAGCATGAAGAACACCGCATGGTTCATCATGGCGGGCTGCTGCCGGGTTTTGCTTCCTACATCGCCCGTTTTGTGGACGACCGAATTACCGCGGTTGTGCTGACCAACAGTTCGCTGGACTGGTCGGCTAATATTCCTGCCGCGATTGCGAAAGATGTGGCGATGCTTTATCTAGCGTAACTCCAGTTGTTATCCTCGGAAGGATGCTCTACTCTGTCATGCAGCGCCCAGAAGTACTGTGAGTATTTCGATATATTACCGTAAGCTTGATATTACCGTAAGCTTGGCAAGGCAAGCTTTTATCCCGCCGCGTTCTCCCCAGTCCCATCTGCTTTTTTCAGCGTCCCAGCGCAAACGTGCAAGAGTTGTGCTTGAGCGCGGAAATCGGGTGAAAAGTCCTCCCAATCGGTGGTGGTAATAATTGCTTGTTCTACCCCTGCCAATACCTCTAGCAGCATACTACGCCGCTGGGCATCTAGCTCGCTCATTACATCATCTAGGAGCAGCAGGGGAGCCATGCCCGTGCTATCGGTCATCACTTGCACCTCAGCTAGCTTGAGCGAGAGCGCTGCACTGCGTTGCTGTCCACGACTGCCATAGACACGCAAGTCGCGCTGGTTCGCCAGAAAGCGCAGGTCGTCACGATGGGGGCCATAGAGTGTCATGCCCGTAGCCAATTCGCGGCTGCGTTGCGCCATCAACTTGTCGCGTAGCTTCTCTCCAATTTCCTCGACAGTTATCTCGTCTGTTGTCCAGGGCCAAATATGATCCTCCAACAGATAGCCTTCTTGCCAGAGTTCAAACTCAGCATCGGGCCAAGGGCCGTAATTAAAGCTGGGTAAGAATTCGATGGTCAGTGTTTCGCGCCCATCTGAGAGTTCTGTATGGCGGGTCTGTGCCAGCGGTTGGAGTTGGGCAACAAAGTTATGTCGCCGCGCCATGATCCAACTGCCCGTCTCAATCAGTTGCTCGTCCCAAAAGCCAAGCTGCGACTCCACAGACGGATTCCCTGGGCGCGCACCTTGCTCGCGTAGCTGCTTGAGCAGGCTGTTGCGTTGGGCTAGCACCTTCTGATAAGCGGCTAGTGTGCGCGTGTAGACCGGGTCAATCTGGCAGAGCGCAATATCCAGATAGCGCCGCCGTTCGCCTGGCGCGCCATCTACTAGCTTGATATCTTCTGGCAAAAAGAGCACAGCACGCAGCATCCCGATCAATTCAAGGCTGCGCTTGTTGACCCCGTTGATACGTACCTGCTTGCTGAAATTCAGCCCATCGCCGCGTGGCGTTAGCAAAATTTCCAACTCTGTGGCACGGGGACGCCCGCTGCCCGCTTCAGAGTTATGATGGTCATAGATGGTGGCTGCAACACGGCTGTAGGGGATAGGCTCGTTCTGCGCCTCCCAATCTACCACCTCACGCTCGGTGGCGGCATGGACAGGCTTGCTGGTTGCCAGGAAGTAAATCGCCTCCAGCAAGCTGGTTTTGCCCTGGGCGTTCTGTCCTTGGAGCAGCGTCAAACGCTGTGTAAAGTCCAGTTCGAGGTGGCGATAGTTGCGAAAGTGGGTCAGGCTAAGGTGTGAAAGAAGCATAGTTAACGCGGTAATCGGGAGGGTGCTTTTTGAGTCAATTCGGCAACGAGCAAGTCAATTTCGGTTTCGGCATCTGCACCCGTTTTCATAGCATGATCTGCCACCACCAGCCGATCCAATAAATCCACCAATTCTTGAAATGTGTATCCAGCGACATGCTCCATTGCCTTCTTCACCGGATAAGGCTTTTCGCCCACCAACTTGGCAATGTCATGTTCATTGCCACTGTTACGTCCCCTGAGTGCATCCTTGACCTTGAGGATGACACGATATTGGCGCGCAATCATGTTGACCAGATAGATCGGGTGCGTATCGCCTTTACGCAATGCTTGCAATGATTGCACGGCCTTGCGTGGGTTGCGTTGGCTGAGGGCATCGGTCAAGTTCCAGATCATCGCCTCGCTGGCGTCGCTGACCATCAAATTGACATCATCTGCTGTAATCGCCCGTCGTCCGGCATAGAGGGCGAGCTTTTCTAGTTCGTTATCAAGCTGGCGCAAGTTGGAACCCACATAGGCAGCCAATAACTGCACGGCACGACCGTCAATGGAAATCTTGCGCGCGTGCGCCCGCTGCTGGATCCAGTTGGGCAGTTCTCTAGCATCAGGTGTCGCCAACTCTTCCTGGATCACCTGTTTGTTGGCAATCAGCGTTTGCAGCCCAGGCACTTCACGCTCACTCTCAGTGTGCTTGATGCGAAAGC
>CAMPHP010000266.1 GCA_946885925.1 uncultured Litorilinea sp. | reverse complement strand
GGTGTTCAGTCGTTTTAAAGAAAACCTGGAGGGCACCAAAGCCACCTGCGGCATGGGTTCCAGCAGGGCCAGCAGGGCTGGGCGTTAATATGGTCAGTTCCTTCAACTCTGGATCATTTTCATCCATCCACGACAGCACACTGCCTGTGTTGACGATGGCAGCTACTGAACGAGTTTGATACCAGTTGTTGTTGGTTGAATCATCACCCACCAAGAAGTCTGGCGGGAAGGAACCCATTTCATTCATCTCTACCAACCAGTTGAGCACCGCCAGCGTTTCCGGAGAGTCGAGCGCGATCGTGACCCCATCTTCTGCTGTCACCATACCGCCAAAGCTCCAGAGCAAATTACGCATTTGCACTTCGGGGTCAGAGAAGCCACCAAAGCCAAGACCATAGCACCAGAACACACCTGGATCATTGACTTTGCTACAAAAATCCTTCATTTCGTCATAGGTGGCGGGTGGCGCGCTGAGTCCGGCTGTTTCGAGTGCATCTGTGCGCCAATAGGCTGGCGTTACAGAGCCAATGTAGGGCACACCATATTGAACACCTTGCACTGTGACTACTTCACCCGCCGCTGGGAAAAAGCCGCCTTCTAGCTCGTTTAAGGTCGCGTAGGTGTCGCTGACATCCAGGAGCAAGCCCGCATCATAGAAGCGGGGGAGCCATTGGGCAAAGACGACAGAGACATCGGGCAGCGTTTCCGGGGCTTCCAACCCAGCCGACCAGCGAGTATCAAGGTCGGCATCTGGCGCAATCAGGATGTCAATCTCGACATTGTTGGCGTCAGCCCATTCTTGTACCTGCGTGCGGACGAGTTCATTGACTGCCTCTGAGAAGTTGTAATTCATCCAGAAGGACATCTGCACAGGTTCGCCGTCGGCGGCAGATGCTTCTTCTGTGGTAGCTCCTTCTGCTGGAGCAGTCGCCTCGGCTGCTGGTTCAGCGGGTGCTGCTGCTGGCGCACAAGCGACCAGAAGTCCTATCACCAGCATCATTGAACACAATCTCCATGCATTTTGGAACCATGCACGATCTAACCATGCACGTTGGAACATAGACACCTCCTTGTTAGTAGTTCGTAATGCACCAGTAAATGATTGACCAGTAAGCAAAACTTGGTACACAAACAGATGTATGGCGGGAATGAACCAAAGAGCGATTGGCTAACCTGCACTCGGTTTTTGACGCCAGGGAGATGTTCCTGGTGGATCCAGATGGGCAAGGAGGGCCTGACGGGTTGCGTCTACGTCCCGCTTGCGTAAGCAGTCGATAATTTGCTGATGTTCGCTAAAGATGCGGGCTGCATTATGGCGAATAATGGTCGGACTATGGGCGACCGAAAGGCGAAAGTATTCAACCAACAGTGGAATGAGGTCCACCAGCACTTGATTGTGGGTTGCTTGAAAAAGAATGGTGTGGAAGTCAATGTCATTGCGGATGGTGCTGCGGCTTTGCTGTATCTTAAGCGCCAACTCCTGATTGACACGTTCTAGCTGATCTAACTGCTCGGCAGTGATGCGTGACACAATGAGTTCGACTGCGCCCAATTCCACCGCAGCACGGGCTTCGCTGAGAGCATGGCGGTGGTGCACATCATAGTCAATGCTAACGGCAATCTGGGGTGTTATGGTAGCGGGATCAAAGTCAGTAACAAAGATGCCGCTACCGGGTCTCTTGAGTATTAACCCTTCCGCCACCAAAATTGTTAACGCCTCGCGCACGATATTGCGGCTGACCGTGAGGATCTCGCTTAGCTCTCGCTCACTCGGCAGCACATCCCCTGCTTTTAATCCTTCGGAGAGGATGAAGCGGCGCAGCGTATCGGCTGCCTGCTTGGTTAATGTATCGCGAGATAGTGGACGTAGAATTGACATGGATGTTGTGGTTGTTCATCCAATGACTAAAGCATAGTGGTTCTGTGGTAGAACCACTATACCTTAGCAACTAGGTGGTGTCAATCAGCTTTTTTGCGCTGCTTTCAACGTTGATCTTTTATAGTTGATTTAAGGCGGCGCGCATTTCTTCGGAGAGTCCCATTGACTCGGCCTCAAAGGCTTGGTCAACCTGTTCAATGTTACGTGCGCCGATGAGGACAGAGGTTATGGTGGGCTGCCCGATGGCCCAGGCAAGCGCCAGGTGGAGCATAGTAGTTCCTGTCTCTTCAGACTTGGCACGCAAGCCTTCAACCACACGCCAACCTGCTTCGGTGAAGTAAATCGTCTGATGTCCGGGCATGACATCAAAACGGGTACCCTTGGGGACTTCGGCCTGGCGGCGATACTTGCCAGTTAGAAAGCCTGCACCCAGCGGGCTATAGGAAATGACGCCGATTTGTTGGTCAGCGCAGAGGGGCAGCAGTTCACGCTCAATGCTGCGGTCTACCAAGTTGTACATGGGTTGGATGGACTCCATACGCGCCCAGCCATTGACATCTTGTCTCCATAATGCTTTGGCTAATTGCCACGCCGCATAATTGCTGCACCCGATCGAACGGGCATAGCCTTTTTGAACAACTTGGTTGAGGGCCTCTAGCATCTCTTCAAGGGGTACAGTGGGGTCAAAGCGGTGGAGTTGAAAGAGGTCGATGGTGTCAATATTAAGACGGCGCAGGCTGGCTTCGGCAGAGGAAAGAATACGTTCGGCAGTCAGGTTGCCACTGACTTTGGTGCAGACAACCATGTCGGCGCGTGCATCCCGATCCTTGAGCCAGCGCCCAACAATCGTTTCCGAGGCACCACCTGCATAGGCTTCGGCAGTATCCAATAGGTTGATACCACGGTTGCGCGCGTGATCCATTACGGTGAAGGCAGTGGCTTCATCGATCTCGCGGCCAAAGGTCACGCAACCCAAGCCGATGGAACTGACGCTCAGCGCCGTCCTACCTAACTGTCGGTATTCCATAGCTCCCTATCTTTCACTGGACTTGATCTTTTAAGGCTTTGATTGATTGTTGACTTGAAATGATGCTTTGTATATTTGGTGTGTTGTATAGGTTTGTATAGTAGTGCGCGTTATTGGTTATCGATCCGTTTGGTTGGGCATAGATAGCGGGGCAAAGAGGACAAGAATTGCCTTCGCTTCATGGCGCTTACTACCTCAAGGTGGTATTGTGATAGTACCAATGGAGGGGCATTGTGTCAACCGAATTGGAATGCTAGGAGAAGATGCGCAGACCAGTAAAGCCGCTTGCTGCCCTTGCTGTTTGACAAGCCACTAGGCCCCATAGTACATTGGTACTACCACTAGACCACTTGCAGCGGACGACTCACTACTTGCTGCTTGCATATCCACATTTACCATAAGAACTCGGCAGAACACGATCTTCGTAGAACACGATCTTAGCAGGACGAGATCTGGCAAAGATTGAAGGAATGACCGCATGGGCCAATTAGAGGGCAAAGTCGCGTTGGTCACTGGTGCGTCCCGTGGCATTGGACGTGGCTGTGCATTGGCAATGGCAGCCGAGGGAGCCGACATCGTGATCAACTATCGTTCCCACCCAGAAGACGCCCAAGAGGTTGCGGCGCAGGTTGAACAGTTGGGACAAAGTGCATTGCTCTGGCAGGCCGACGTTGGGCAACGTGATGCGATGGAGGCAATGTTTGCGGGTGTGGTCGCACATTTTGGCAGGCTTGATATTGCTGTCGCCAATGCTGGATTCTCGATCCGCGAGCCTGTGCTGACTGCCAAGTGGGAACATGTCTTGCGTGTATTGGAAGTCGCCCAATTTGGTGTCTTTCACACCTGCCAGTTGGCTGCACAACAGATGGTGCGTCAGGAACGCCGCGGGCGTAGCGCAGGTAAGATCATCGTCATTAGCTCCATTTTTGCCGAACTCGCAGCACCTACGAGCGCTGCCTATAATTGGCAAAAGCCGCCATCAACCATTTGGCAAGCACGATGGCGGCGGAACTGGCTGAACATCATCTCAATGTCAATGTCATCAACCCTGGCTGGATCGATACGCCGGGGGAACGCAACTATGCCACGGAGGAAGAGATCCGTTCGGGTACCCAGCGTCTGCCGTGGAAGCGGCTGGGTACACCAGATGACATTGGGCGGGCTGTAGTCTTTCTCGCCTCGGATGCCGCCGATTATGTGACGGGTACGATGTTGCGGGTGGATGGTGGTTTTGTGCATGGCCTACAATTACCGCCATTGCCCTGATTCGGCACTTCAGCCGTTTTTCCAACATACGCATGCGGATGTAATGTTCTACCTGCCATTCAGTTGGAGAGGAGTCGTGCGTGACATCTGGCCCCCAAATTCTTATTGTTGACAGTCAGTTCGACAGGTCGATTGACAAGTTCCCTCGCCAGCGTGCTGCCTGGGAAGCGTTGGGTGCGACGGTGACATTGGCCGAGTGCACAACAGAGGAGGAGATCATCGCTGCTGGTAGAGATGCCGACATCCTGGTCTATTTGGGTCTTTATACTCCCTTGACAGAAAATGTGTTGTCACAACTTCCGAAATGCCAACTAATTGCACGGTTTGGCATTGGAATGGATAGCGTAGACATGGAGGCTGCAACCAGCCAGGGGATTGTGGTGGCGAACGCTGCCGAGTATTGTGTTCCGGAGGTTGCCGATCATGCCACTGGGCTTATCCTTTCGTTGGCACGACGGATTACCATGCTGGATCGCTTTGTACGCTCGGGTAACTGGGGTGGTGCTGTGGAGCATGTTGGGCCAATGCCGCGCCTCTCGACGCAAGCCGTCGGGTTGGTCGGTTTTGGTCGCATTGCACGCCATGTGGCGCATAATCTGGTGAACATTATGGGGGAACTGCTGGCCTACGACCCCTATGTGAGTCAAGCCCAAGCAGACGCGTACCGAGTACGCATGGTGTCGTTGGATGAACTCCTCGCGCAGTCGGATTATGTTTCGGTCCACACGCCATTGATGCCGCAGACACGCGGGTTGATTGGCGCACGCCAACTTGAATTGATGAAGCCAACTGCTTATTTGGTGAATACAAGCCGCGGCCCTGTCGTGGACGAAGCCGCACTGATTGCTGCATTACAAGCCAAACAGATCGCTGGGGCAGGTTTAGATGTTTTTGATCCTGAACCGTTGGATGAGGATAGCCTTTTGCGTTCAATGGACAATGTAATTTTGACCCCTCACATGGCAGCCTATTCGTTGCAAGCCATTGAAGATCTTCACACAGCCGTCACTGCGACGGTCAGTGATGTTCTTCAAGGCTTCTTGCCGCGCCATGTGATGAATGCCAGTGTTAAGCCGCGTGGCGGCTTGCGTCGTCGTTAAACATTAACAATTAGGGAACTATTAGGGAGAGATAACCAGTGTCGGTTTTTGAACAATCAGTAACAGACAAAGCAGCAAAAGTTCGGGTCAATGCTGACAAATTGCGAGCCTTTGCACAGACCATCTTTGAGTGTGCTGGTGTACCCTCGGATCATGCGGCTGATGCCGCTGATGTGCTGGTGTGGGCCAATCTGCATGGCGTAGATACGCATGGTGTGCGTAATCTAAAGCCTCTTTATAT
>CAMPHP010000265.1 GCA_946885925.1 uncultured Litorilinea sp. | reverse complement strand
TGGCTGGACCGCGCAGATCTACTTCGATATTTAACTCAGGTTGCTAGTTCCAAACAGAAAGACGAGAAAAGCTAGGGCCAAGGACAAAGAGCACGAGTTTGAGTGCAAAGCCCTCAGCGGTGACAGTGTGAATCGACTTAGGCAGGAGGCGTTCAAGTAAACTGCCCGTCGTTTCGACAGCCTTGCCAAAGTGCGCCTGCAAGGAGCGCGTCCAGGGCGAAAAAGGACGTTTAGAGTTTGATTTTCGCATCGGCAACAGCTGCAAATCAGCGTCAAGCAAGACATCTTCGAGTTCGTAGGTATTGTAGGCACGGTCAGTGATGGTCTGGCTATCGGCTGGCAAGTCAAAGTCAGCGCGCAATCTTCGGCGGCACGGCGATGAAGGCCTACAAACTATAGTCTGTGCGTTCAAAATACGAGTATACTTGTCGGGCGCAGCGTGCTGCGCCCCAATGCTGTTTGACTTTTGTACAAACTTAGACGGAGACGAAAATGGCGATCTTTGGCAGTGGCGAATACACCTACGAAGATGACCTAAACTGGGCGAAGTTGCCCGCCGGGTGGAGTTTTCGCGAGGTAGTGGATGTGATGGTGGACGCGCAAGATCGCGTCTATGTCTTTAACCGGGGTGAGCATCCGGTTATCGTCCTCGAGCGCGACGGCACATTCGTCATGTCGTGTGGCGAGGGGCTGTTTACCCGCCCGCACGCATTGACGATTGTGCCCGATGAACAATATGGGCAGGCCGTCTATGCGGTTGACGATGACGGCAACTGGATCGGGCGTTTCACGCTCGACGGAGAACTACTTTCGCAGATCGGAGAGCGCGGAGAAGGATCGCCGCGCTTGAGTGGCAAACCTTTCAACCGGCCCACCAAGCTGGCTCGCGATCCAAAAAGCGGCGCGCTCTATATCTCTGACGGCTACGGCAACGCCAGGGTGCATAAATACACACCGGATGGAGAACACATCCTCTCTTGGGGTGACTTCGGTGTCGAGCCAGGCCAATTCTATTTGCCACACAGCGTCTGCACCGACGCCGAGGGAAAGGTCTACGTTGCTGACCGCGAGAACCATCGCGTGCAGGTCTTTGACAGCGAAGGCAACTATCTGTCGCAGTGGAACAACCTCTTTCGCCCCTGCGGGCTGTACATTGCAGGCGACCGCGCCTACATCGGGCAGTTGTGCAACCAAAACGCGTTGACTGCCGACTTCCCGAATCTGGGCGCGTGCGTAACCATTCACGACCTGACGGGCAAGCAACTTGCGCGGCTCGGCGGCACACGCGCGGGCGAAGGTGAGGGCGAGTTCACCACACCGCACGGTGTAGTTGCCGATTCGCACGGCGACCTCTACGTGGGCGAGGTATCGTGGAGCGCATACGGGCGGATGTTGAATCCGCCGCGCTTGGTACCCTGCTTCAGGAAACTCGTGCGGAAACGCTAAGCGCCTCATAGGCCCCTATGACGAGGTGCTGGATACACGCCACCAGTTCGCCAGAGTACTATAGTAAAGGCAAGTTAAAGGTCACAACTCGAATTGACCTTATAAGGTCAATTCGAGTTGTGTCAGCCAGGTAACTTTCGCCGCCACCCTTACGTAATACAATAATATACGCAACACAATCAAAGAGAGTTACCCAAAGCTAGCAGCCGTGGGCAAGTTCTCCCACCGATTGACTCGTATCCTATACTTCTCTCACCTTGTGTTTTGCGGATGGATCGTTACCATGATCACGATCACAGATCTGACTCGTATTAACGAATATGTCTGGGAGATTCCCCAAAGCTACCGCTCTGACATGCGCGTTCCGGCACGCGTCTATGCCAGCAAACGGTTGCTCACCCAGGCGCTCAGCGATAAAAGCATAGAGCAGTTAGTCAATGCCACCACCTTGCCAGGCATTGTTGGATATGCCATTGCCATGCCCGATGTGCACCAAGGCTATGGCTTCCCAGTAGGAGGCGTAGCCGCCACACGCTTGCCCGATGGGGTGATCTCACCAGGGGCGATTGGCTATGACATCAACTGTGGCGTACGGCTCTTAGCCAGCGACCTCACCGTCGAGCAAATTGAACCCTATCTCAACGATCTGGCGACCGCGCTCTATCAGAACTGTCCCAGTGGAGTTGGCGAAAAGGGACGATATCGTCTGAGCAACAACGAACTCGATGATGTGCTCGCGCGCGGCGCGCAATGGTGCCTCGAAAATGATCTTGCCTCTGCCGAGGATCTCCTGCATACTGAGGAGAATGGGCGATTGCCGGGGGCTGACCCCAGCCAAGTTAGCCAACGTGCGCGTGAGCGCGGGCAGAACCAACTAGGCACACTAGGATCGGGCAATCACTTCCTTGAAGTAGACCGCGTTGCCAACGTTTTGGATGAGGAAGCCGCCGCAACCTTTGGCTTGCGCGCCAACCAAGTTGTGATCCTGATTCACTGTGGCTCGCGCGGCCTGGGCCATCAAGTCTGCACTGACCATGTGCGAGATTTTCAAAAAGTGTTAAGTCGCTATAAGATCACCTTACCCGACCGCGAATTGGTCTGTGCACCGCTCGACTCGCCCGAAGGAATCGCCTATACTGCCGCCATGCAGGCAGCCGCAAACTTTGCCTTTGCCAACCGCCAAGTGCTCGCCATGTTGGCGCGGGAGAGCTTTGAGCAGGTACTTGCTCGCACTGGTTTGCCAGCCCATCTGCGCCAGGTTTATGATGTAGCCCACAACATCGGCAAGATCGAAGAGCATGTGGTCAACGGTCGCAAAATGAAGGTCTGCGTCCATCGCAAAGGGGCCACGCGCGCCTTCCCGCCCTACCATGCTGAGATTCCGACGGATTATCAAGCGGTAGGCCAGCCCGTACTCGTCCCTGGCTCGATGGGAACCGCATCCTATGTGCTAGCAGGAACCCCAGGCGCAATGGCCCAAACCTTTGGCTCCACCTGTCATGGAGCAGGGCGCAACATGAGCCGCACCGCCGCCAAAAAGCAGGTGCGTGGCGAAACACTCAAACAAGAGCTAAACCGGCGCGGGATTCGTGTTCGTGCAGGCAGCATGGCCGGATTGGCTGAAGAAGCGCCCCTGGCGTATAAACAAGTAGAAGAAGTCATCGCCGTCGTCGAAGGAGCGGGCATTGCTCGTGCCGTCGCTCGGCTTGAACCCTTGGCCGTGATCAAGGGATAATATGCCCGTTTACAGAAAGGATCTATCACATGATTCCCAAGTTTGGCCCAGTCGAGTTATTCTAGAGTCTGGTGCGGGTCCCCATGCTCTTGGGCGTTGGCTAGCTAGGCGAACTCTGTGTTGCGGTAGGCCGCGGTGTCGGTGTGTTCGGCACGAATTCCGAGATTGATGAGGGTACTGACAAGCCCCTCGACAGTACCGACAAATCCACCACAGACCCCAACGCGCCCGTTGCGTAGCGTATAGCGTTCCCTGTGTGGACAACAGCAACGCCCCAGCCTAGATAGTAGATAGGCTGGGGCGTTGCTGTTGCCAGCTACCTCTACTCCATCGGATAGCGCAGCCCCCACTGGGCGCGCAAGCTATCTAGTGTCTCCATCACCGCTAGCGTCTCCTCCCAGGGCATGACATCGCTTTCAAGCTTGCCCTCGCGCAAACAGCGGTGTACCTCTGCGGCTTCATAGTTATAGCCATTCGCTTCAAAGGGAACTTCTACCGTCTCTGGCTCGCCTCCTGGCTTTTGAATCGTCATCACGCTGGGCATCCACCACGGGCTGTGGATACGAATCCAACCCTCGCTGCCCATGATGATTGCCTCTTGCGGCGAAGTTGTGCGAATGGCAGTGTGCAACATCGCCAGTTCACCCCCTTCATAACCCAAGACAAAGGCTGCCTGTTCATCGACACCTGTCTCTCCCAACGTCGCCAAGCCCGTGACCTGGGTTGGCTTGCCCAGGATCATATGCGCCAGGGAGACGGGATAAACGCCCACATCCAACAGAGCACCGCCGCCTAAGCTTGGATCAAAAAGGCGACGCCCAGGGTCAAAAGTCGTGCGAAAACCAAAGTCGGCACTCACCATGCGTACATCACCAATGGCCCCTTCTGCCAACCGCTTGCGTAACTCTACAACCAGTGGAAAAAAGCGCATCCACATGGCCTCCATCAAAAAGAGCTTGCGTTCTTTGGCCCGCGCAATGACTTGTCTTGCTTGTGCGGTATTGATGGTAAACGGTTTTTCACATAAAACCGCCTTACCGGCATCCAGACAGAGCAGCGCATTCTCTAAATGAAGTGAATGGGGCGTGGCGATGTAGATGACGTCTATATCAGGATCGTTGGCCAAACCTGCATAGGTAGGATAACGGCGTGGAATGTCAAAACGGTCACCAAAGGCATCGGCAGTGGCTTTACTGCGCGAGCCTACAGCAGCCAACTCTGCATCGGGCATTGTTGCAACACCAGTCGCAAAACTCGATGCGATATTTCCTGTGCCGAGAATTCCCCAGCGAATGATCTCACTCATAGCATCTCCCTTTCGGTTGAAATGCGATTGATAGCGGGTGGGGTGGATTATAGATAGGATGAATAAGCTGGATAACGGACGGGGGATAAAACAGCTTCCCGAAAGCTTGAGACTTCCGGGAAGCGAAACTGCATTCACTTGTTTGCTTTAGATCGTCGAGTAAGCCCCGCTACGACCATTTTGCACGCGCACTGGCTCTTTGTCGATGGTCGGCCCCAGGTGAATTAACACCCGTTCATCTGGAGCCAAGCCCCGATGTTCAGCGCGATAGCGCCGGATGCAATCCAAATCTTCCAGGGTCAAGCCGTGAACCGTTCGCATAAAGAGAATGGTAAAGGGGTTTTCGGTGGGCAAGAGTGTTATGCCAAACTCATCCAACAGTGCACGCGTCAAATCCGAATCGGCCTTACCCGACGCCGCGGCAAAATCCACAGTGATGCCATAGACCGCCAGACGATCCGCCACATCATAGTTCCCGGTAGGCTTGGCCCGATTCCAGGCCGCTTCCACATAGCGCCGGTTGGTCACTGTTTCGACCTTGGTCATGGGGCGAGCCTCTGGCAGGCCCAGTTCCATCGCACGCAGCCGCCGCTCCAAATCTTCAGCTTGCGCTGCCCCACGCCAAAGCAAATGCTCAATACTGAATTCGTTGGCAAGGGCGCGAATCAAATTATCGCGCATGGGATTATCTTCTTGCAGCGTCACGGGAGCCACCGATTCGCGCACCGTCTGGCGAATAAATTCCGCAATTGGGCGTGCCTGGGCGCGCCCCACACCATTGCTGGCAGGCACAGCGCGCAACGTCCGCTGCATCTGCGTGCGCCACTTGACCGTCCCCCACAGCTTATCCAAACGGTCTTCGCTGCGCTGCCCCTGTGTCTCCAAATGCTTGCGTAGATAGCTCAAACAGCGATCCCACAAAGGCTGGTTCCAGTGTGGCACAAAGATGTAATTCTGCGGCAAGTCGGCAGGCGGCACCACCGGCATCTCTGGCGGCGTGCTAAGTGCCTGAAGTTCCTCAATCGCCT
>CAMPHP010000264.1 GCA_946885925.1 uncultured Litorilinea sp. | reverse complement strand
GGGACTT
Organism: uncultured Litorilinea sp.; assembly: GCA_946885925.1. The sequence continues at coordinate 5,547 of CAMPHP010000264.1, read as the reverse complement.
TATATTGAATACATACGAGCCATCACCCAACCCAGGCAAATATAAGTTCGAACCCTCGGCTCAATATTCACTTTCGCCGCGCTCTTTGGCACTCTTCTGTTGGCCGCGGCAGGCACTCCCGGACACCCCGCGCGGTTGGCAGATCGCGCAACAAGCAGAGGGGATTGCACCAAGTTATGCCATCGTCTCTCGAAATGGCGCATCCCAACCGAGGGTGATCACTTCACCGCCAAAAGATGGATTCTCCAAAGAATCACTGGCTGAAGAATCATAAGTAACTCAAGTTGCTATCCAACGTGAAGCACACACGGTCATTCCGACGCAGAAGGGGATTCCTCCTGCGTCGGAATGACAATCGCCATCACGGATTAGGTAGCAACTTGAATAAAGTAAAACATTCATGACTAGAAGAGGAACCTAAGCATTCTAGGGATAGGCAGTTTATGAAAGATATTGCGATCTTACACCCACCCTTAGGCGCGACCTATCGAGCAGAGGGGGTTTGCCATTTTTATGTATGGGCCCCCAAAGCGAAAAGTGTGGCCGTTCGCCTGTTGGACCCAGAAGAGCGGCTGGTGAAGATGGAGGCGCTGAAGGACGGCTTTTATCAGGCCATCATCGAAGGCGTGCAACCAGGTACACGCTATTTCTACCGTCTGGATGGAGAACGAGATCGTCCCGACCCTGCATCCCGCTTTCAGCCAGAAGGAGTCCACGGCCCTAGCCAGGTCATAGACCCGACCTTTGCCTGGGAAGATAGCTGTTGGTCGGGCATCCCCTTACAGCACTACATTATCTATGAGCTCCATGTGGGAACCTTCACACCGGAAGGAACCTTTGAAGCGATTATCCCTCGCTTGGAATGGCTCAAGGAGCTAGGCATCACAGCCATCGAGATCATGCCGGTGGCGCAGTTCCCCGGCACGCGCAACTGGGGCTATGATGGTGTGGACCTTTTTGCAGTGCAAGATAGCTATGGCGGGCCAGAGGGCTTTAAGAAGCTGATCAACGCCTGTCATCAAGCAGAGCTGGCTGTGATTCTCGATGTGGTCTATAACCACTTGGGAGCCGAAGGCAACTATCTGTGGGACTATGGCCCCTACTTCACCGAGCGATACAAGACCCCGTGGGGTTCTTCGGTAAACTTTGATGGCCCTGGCAGCGACCAAGTGCGCCGCTACTTTATTGAAAACGCCCTCTATTTTCTGCGTGATTTTCACGTTGACGCGCTGCGGCTTGATGCAATCCATGCCATGCTCGATTTCTCGGCTGGCACCTTCCTAGAGGAGTTGTCTGCCGTATTGGATCGGGAAGCCGTTTACCTCAACCGGAATGTCTACTTGATTGCAGAAAGTGACCTCAACGACGCGCGCGTCGTGCGCTCTCACGAGAGTCATGGCTATGGGCTTGACGCTCAATGGTGCGACGATTTTCACCATTCGGTGCATGTGCTCTTGACGGGTGAGTCACAAGGCTATTATCAGGATTATTATGATTCAGAAGGTGCGGAACCGCTCAAATTTCTGTTCAAGGCACTGACCGAAGGCTATGTCTACTCCGGACAATATTCCCCAGCCCGCGGCCGCCGTCATGGCAATTCCTCGCGCGAAATTCCAGCCTATCGCTTTGTGGTTTGCATTCAGAACCATGACCAGGTGGGCAACCGCATGGAAGGAGAGCGCCTCTCCGTGCTGGTCTCTTGGGAGAGGCTAAAGCTTGGCGTGGGTGTTCTTCTGCTCTCTCCTTATATTCCGCTGCTCTTTATGGGTGAGGAATATGGAGAGACCGCGCCCTTTCTCTACTTCGTCAGCCATACAGACGAGCAATTGGTGGAGTTGGTGCGCCAGGGTCGCAAAGAGGAATTTAGCCATTTTATGAGCCACGGCGAACCCCCGGATCCCTATGCAGAGGAGACCTTTCAGCGCTCCAAGATACATCCTGAACTGGCAAAAGAAGGCAAGCACAAGGAACTGCGCGAGCTTTACCGCACGTTGATTGAATTGCGCAAAACAGTACCAGCGCTCCAATTGTTGAGCAAAGACGATATGTTGGTTCATGCCTATGAAGAGGAGCAAGTGCTGCTCTTCCGCCGCTGGTATGGGGACAACCATCTAATGGCCCTCTTTAACTTTAATAAACAAATCGCCACCTTGCCTTTGCCTATCCCCGCAGGCCAGTGGACCAAGTTAACCGATTCCAATCTGGGTAAAACCAAAATGCCCAACCAAATCGATTCGCAAGGCAAGGTAGAAATAACCGTCCCTGCAGAGTGTTTTGCGCTCTATCAAAGGGAGGAAGATTGATGCCAACCCATAAGAACACTATCCCTGATACAACCCAGCAAATTGAGGAGGCTGTGGCGGAGATTGCCGCCCAGGCCCGAATTCCTTCAGCAACCTACCGTATCCAGTTTCACCCTGGCTTCACCTTTCGTGACGCCACGGCACTGGTAGACTATCTCCATGCCTTGGGCATTAGCGATCTCTATGCCTCACCCATCTTCCTACCGCGTGCAGGCAGCACCCACGGCTACGATGTCACCGACCCCAACCAACTCAACTGGGAGTTGGGGAGCGACGAGGATTTCGAGGCACTCAGCCGCAAGCTACAAGCGCAAGGAATGGGGTTTGTCCTCGACATCGTGCCCAACCACATGGGTATTCATGACCCGCGCAATCGCTGGTGGATGGATGTGCTGGAAAATGGCCCTAGCTCCGAATATGCTTCCTTTTTTGATATCCAATGGCATCCTATCAAACAGGAGTTGGAGAACAAGGTGCTGCTGCCAATCCTGGGCGGGCAATATGGGGAGGTGCTAGAGCGAGGCGAGTTAAAGCTCAATTATGAGAGTGGCAGCTTTTACCTCAGCTACTACGAAACCACGCTCCCCCTTGCGCCACGCACCTACACGCTTGTCCTGCGCTTTGTGTTGGAGCGGCTGCAACAAGCTGTTGAGGAGACGGCAAGCGCCACGCAAAACACTGTAGAGCCGTACAGCACAATGCTGACCAGCACAGCACCAGCAGCCACAGCACAGGGCAGCGCAGTGCTAGAGTTGGAAAGCATCCTTACTGCACTCAGCTACCTGCCGCCACGCACCGAAACCGACCCGGAGAGGTTGACCGAACGGGCACGCGAGAAAGAGATCATCAAACGGCGCTTGGCGCTCCTCGTCGATGAGCATGAAGATGTGCGTAGCACCCTGGATGAGGTTGTCACCACCATCAACGGCGAAGTGGGCAACCCACAGAGCTTTGACCGGCTAGATGAGTTGGTTGAAGCCCAGGCCTACCGGGCAGCTTTCTGGCGGGTGGCCGGGGAGGAGATCAACTATCGCCGTTTCTTTGACATCAATGATCTGGCAGCTATTCGCGTGGAAGATCCGAAGGTCTTTGACGCGACCCATGCGCTGGCGCTACGCCTGATTGCAGAGGGCAAGGCGACGGGTCTGCGCATTGATCACCCCGATGGGCTCCATGATCCCCCAGCCTACTTCCGGCGGCTGCAAGAACGCTATCTCGACGCCAAGCTACAAGAACGCGGAATACAAGAACAGCCCACCCAAGAAGCGCCAAACAGTGAAGAAGATCTGGTCAAGCCAGTGGTTACAAAGTGGTTGAGAGAACAGGCGCGCCACAAGGAAAGCGTTATCTGGCCCCTCTATGTCGTCGTGGAAAAAATCCTCTCCGAATCCGAACCACTTCCTTTTGACTGGTCGGTCTTTGGCACCACGGGCTATGATTTTCTTGCCTCGGCCAATGGCATCTTTGTCGATACGCGTAACGAGCGCGCCTTTACCAAGCTCTACAGCCGCTTTACGAAGAACAGGGAATCGCTTGCCGAACTCACGATCTCGACCAAGATGATGATCATGCGCGAGTCGCTGGCGGGAGAGATCAACGCGCTCAGCTATGAACTTGACCACATCAGCGAACGCAATCGCCACTACCGCGACTTTACCCTGGGCGGTCTACGTACAGCCCTGCGCGCCGTAGTTGCCTGTCTTGGCATCTACCGTACCTATATCAACGCCTATGAGGAAACTGTCTCCGAGCGCGACCGCAAATTTATCCAGGCAGCAGTACGCACAGCCAAACGGCGTCGTCCCCTGCTGGACGACAGCCTCTTTAACTATATCGAGGATACCGTACTGCTGCGCAACATGAACGTGTTCTCCGAAGAAGATCGCCCGATGGTAGCGCAGTGGGTGATGAAATTCCAGCAGATCACCGGCCCTATCATGGCGAAGGGAGTGGAAGATACCGCGTTCTACCGCTACAACCGGCTTGTCTCGCTCAACGAAGTGGGGGATCATCCGGGGCAATTTGGCATCTCCATCAACCAATTCCACAATGACAACAAACGACGGTTCAAACACTGGCCCCATTCCATGCTGGCAACCTCGACCCATGACAACAAGCGTAGCGAAGATGTACGGGCGCGCATCAATGTCCTCTCCGAGATGCCCGATCTCTGGCAAGCATCGCTGCGCCAATGGAGCCGCGTGAATGCAACCAAGAAGAAGGCACTGGAGGGGGTGGAAGCGCCCGACGCCAATGACGAATATCTCTTCTACCAGACACTGCTTGGAGCCTGGCCCCTTGCTCCGGACTCCGCCAAAGACGACGCAGCCCAGGCAGACAGCCCTTGGGGTTTCCTGCTACAACCGGGCGACAGCGAAGAATACAACGAGTTCCGCCAGCGCATTGTGAATTACATGCTCAAGGCAGCAAAGGAAGCCAAACTCTATACCAGTTGGTCCAATCCTTATGTGGAGTATGAAGAGGCGCTGCAACGTTTTGTGGAACGGGTGTTGCAACCCAGCCAGCGCAACCGCTTCTTGCGCGACTTTGCGCCAGTGGCGCGCATGGTTGCCTACTACGGGCAATTCAACTCACTGGCGCAGACGCTACTCAAGCTCACGGCCCCCGGTGTGCCCGACATCTACCAGGGCAATGAACTGTGGGATTTCAGCCTCGTCGATCCAGATAACCGCAGGCCAGTTGATTACAACTGTCGTCAAACGCTGCTCAAGGAACTCGCCGCGGCAGAAAAGCGCAAACGTCCTGGGCAGCTGGCTTTTGTCAAATCGCTGCTGGAAAAGACCGACGAAGGGCGCATCAAGCTCTATATCACCAGCCGCACCTTGCACTTCCGCCGCGACCACTATGATCTCTTTCGCTATGGCAGCTATCTGCCGGTCGAAGCAGGGGGTGAGCGCAGCCTGCATCTCTGCGCCTATATTCGTGAGTTGAAGGGCCAAGGCGAAGGCCAAACAGAACGCGACAGCCAAACAGAAAGCCAACAAGCCCTGGTCGTTGTTCCTCGCCTGGTGGCAACACTCACCAACCGGACCGAGCAACCGCCCACCGGCGCAGAACTCTGGGGCGACACCTGGCTTGTACTACCCGCAGAGACAGAAGCGCAAACCTATCGCAATCTTTATACCGGCGAACAGATCAGCGTAGTGGAGCGCGCCGGACAGAAAGTACTGCCCGTTGCGAACATACTCGCCAACTTCCCGCTCGCACTGCTAACACCGGAGGG
>CAMPHP010000263.1 GCA_946885925.1 uncultured Litorilinea sp. | reverse complement strand
AATTGTTCCTGGCCTCGGGCTTACCTCCCCAGGGATGGCTGGTCGATCCAAACCTTGCCCGTCTCTCCATCGTTATCGCTAGCGTCTGGCAGGGTATCCCCTTTGTGATGCTCCTCCTGCTAGCTGGCTTGCAGTCACTGCCGCAAGCTCCCTTTGAGGCAGCGATTGTGGATGGGGCCAGTGCTTGGCAGCGCTTTATTCACCTGACAATCCCGCTGCTGCGCCCGGTCATCGTCGTAGCAGTAGCGTTGCGCATTATTGACCTCTTCCGCGCCTTCGATGTGATCTATATCATGACCTATGGCGGGCCTGGTCGAGCTACGGAACTGCTTGGCTTCTATATCTGGCGCTCGGCCTTTAGCTCATCACGCATGGGCTTTGCCTCGGCAGTTTCATGGACAACGCTCGTGATCACCGTCCTCTTCCTCATTCCGCTCTTCCTGAGCGAAAGGTCGGGCGCGGAAAGCGAAAGGATCCAAGTATGAGCACACTCCCCCTGACAAGAAAAGCTCGCCCGATCCGGTGGGGCAAAGTACTCCGCGAAACCCTCGCCTATATCGCCATCCTGATCGCCTTGGGTGTTACGCTGATGCCTCTGATCTGGCTCTTTTTTACCTCGATCCGCCCGCTGACCGAGATTGCGACCACGCGCCTGATCTTCTTTCCACGCCAGATCACCTGGGACAATTACGTTGCAGCCTTTCGCACCTATAACATCCTGACCTATGTGATCAACACGCTGATTGTCTGCATTGGCACAGTCCTCGTCAACCTCATCTTAGGACTGCCAGCCGCCTACGCCATCGCTCGCTATTCATTCCGCGGCGAGCGCTCTGTCTTTTCACTGCTGATTCTGTTGCGCATGATTCCCCTGGTCGCTGTGATGGTGCCCTTGTTTCTCATCTTTAGCGGTCTCGGTCTGCTCAACTCCTATGCGGCGCTGATCATGGCCCATTCCGCCTTCAAATTGCCTGTCACGATCTGGTTGCTGCGCGCGTTTATCATCGATATTCCACGCGAGCTAGATGATTCGGCCCGTGTAGATGGCTGCTCAACCTGGGGGCTGATTACGCGCATTACCCTGCCGCTGGTCAAGCCTGGTCTGGCAGCCACCGCGGTTCTGGCCTTCCTGGCAACGTGGAATGACCTCTTGGTCACGCTGATTCTTTCGAGCAGCATTGACACGGAGATGATTGCGCTGGGGCTGACCAAGTTCGTGCTGGAATATGGGGTAGCCTGGGGGCCGCTGACCGCCGCTGGTGTTCTCATGTTTGTCCCAACCTTGGTCTTTGTCTTTGTCGCAGAACGCTACCTAGTTCGCGGCCTCACGATGGGTGCGGTCAAGGAGTAATCTGCCACAGAATCAGGATCACAGAGCGGGGAAGTTCGTGTTGATGGCATCACATTGCAATTGATAGAATCCACCAAAAATCAGTATCGGCAACGGAAAGGCTACCATCTATGGAGTATCAAGCGCTCGGCAACAGTGATCTGAACGTCTCCATCTATGCATTGGGCTGCTGGTCTTTTGCGGGCGGCAGGTATTGGGGAGAGCAGGATGACGACGTTTCCATAGCCACAGTACACGCTGCGCTCGATGCAGGCATTAACTTCTTTGATACTGCCGAGGCGTATGAAACCGGCACATCAGAGCGCGTCTTGGGCCGCGCGCTGCTTGGACGGCGCGATCAAGCGATTATCGCCACCAAGGTCGCGCCCAACCACCTAGCCGCGGCTGACGTGATTGCTGCGTGCGAACAGAGCTTGCGCCACTTACAGACCGACTACATTGACCTCTATTTGATCCACTGGCCCAATTGGGAAGTGCCTTTGGAGGAGACAGTAGGGGCGATGGAGAAGCTGAAAAGCCAGGGGAAGATCCGCGAGGTAGGAGTCTGTAACTTTGGCGTGCGCGACCTCACCGAAATTCTCGAACTCTATCCGATTGTCACAGACCAGTTGCCTTACAGCCTGCTTTGGCGAGTAATCGAACGGGAGATCCTGCCTCTCTGTCGCACCAACAATGTCGGGGTGATGTGCTATAGCCCGCTGGCCCAGGGGTTGCTTACAGGCCGTTATGCGAGTGCCGATGAAGTACCGCCAGGATTGGCGCGCACCCGTTACTATAATAGCAGCCGCGCCAATGGCGATCATAACGAGCCTGGTGTGGAAGCGGAGGTCTTTGCAGCCTTGGCAGGGATCAAGCGCATCGCTGATGGGCTTGGGCAACCGATGGCTGCCGTGGCGCTGGCGTGGCTGCGCCAGCAACCGGGCGTCGCCACCATCCTGGTTGGTGCGCGCACACCGCAGGAACTAGCCCTTAACCTCCCTGCTCTTGATCTTCACCTCACGCCCGACGTGATCCAGGAGCTTAACCACGCAACCGAACCTGTCAAAGAAAAGCTGGGCAACAACCCAGACATGTGGCTCGTTCCCTCCCGCATGCGCTAGACGCATTAACTCAAGTTGCCACTTTGGATCGTATCCTGGCGATATTCTGCTGCGGAGAATTCAGTACGCCTGTCGGGTGCCCCCAGGGCGCGTAGGGGTCTCTCTGCTCCGCCGCGCTGCCCAGAGAGATGCTTCCAGCATGACGGACGCGCGGTTCTGTCACCCTGGAAGGGTCTCTCTGCCCACGTTGGCCCAGAGAGATGCCTACGGCATGACAGGCCAACCTGCTCTGTCACCCTGGAAGGGTCTCTCTGCCCACGTTGGCCCAGAGAGATGCCTGCGGCATGACGGACGCGCGGCTCTGTCACCCTGGAAGGGTCTCTCTGCTCTGGTGGTTGGCAGAGGGATGCTTCCAGCATGACAGAATGCGCGGTTTTGTCGGGTGCCCCCAGGGCGCGTAGGGGTCTCTCTGCCACAGCCTTATCAGAGAGAACCGCGCCCTGGGGGCACCCACCCTAGGCCGTGGGGTGACAGGCCGGAGCGTTCCCCATAAGTGGCAACTTGAGTTAGCTTTATGACGGTCTGCGAAGCGAGCTAGAAAACAAAGCAGAAATGGTGTATAAGTACAGCTATAACACTCCCGCAATACGCGCGTAGAACGAATCGCACCCGTACTTCTACCTCCAAACGCCTTCCCTAAGGCAAACACCACCCTAGTACATCGTTCCCATCTGGTCTTTTCCGCCAAGGAGGTCTAGCTATGACGCTTCGAGCTGTTGTGATCGGCACTGGATGGGCTGGCGAAGGACACACGCTTGCCCTACGCGCAGCGGGTGTAAACGTGGTTGCTCTGTGTGGTCGTTCACCTGAACCAGCCAACGCCATGGCCCAAACCATGGGCATTGAGGATGTTCGCTTCGACTGGCGTCAAGCGATTGAAGAATTACGCCCGGATATCGTATCTATCGCTACACCAGCGGCACCGCACCAGGGGATGGTCGAGTTCGCCGCACAACAGGGTTGCCACATCCTATGTGAGAAGCCACTTGGCGTCAACGCGACGGAAGCGCGCGCAATGCTGGCTGCGGTGGAGCAAGCAGGGATCAAACATGCCTATGCCAGCACCAGCCGCTATTCGCCCGCCTGCCTCTACGCCCACCAACTCATCAATGACGGTCTGATAGGCTCGGTGCATGAGATAGAATCAATGGGTCATGCTACCTTGCCTCCACTCCTTCCATTCTCATGGCTCTATAGCCTGGAACTAGGCGGAGGAGCACTCAACAACTTGTTTACTCATAAACTAGGCCAAGCACTCTACATCACCGGCGGCAAGGTAGAGGCTGTCAGTGGCGAAGCACGCTGCCAGCTTCAACGGGCTCCTGTTGGCGAATCGATCCATGATTTCCGCACGCTCTTTACTCAAAGTGTGCAACCAGACCAGAATACCCAATGGCGCGAAGTGACTGCTGACCTAGCCTACACCGTCATGGCACAGATCCAGATGCCGGATGGCACGCCATCCCTCGGGCTATTCAAGTTTTCGGGCAATGCCGGTTGTCGCCACCCTGAATACCTTGCCTTTTATGGCGAACAAGGAACGTTACATCTGAGCGGCCACAATGCCCCAGACCATATCGAGCACTTTGATCGGGCAAAGAGCGAGTGGCAAGAACTATCGATTCCACCGCAGATCATGGAGGCATTACCCCAAGCCAACGGCCCTGTGCAGCGTGACTGGAACCATCTCTTCCGGGAATTTGTGGCTGATATTCAGGGCAGCGACCATGCAGGGTATTTCACCTTCTACGATGGCTGGCTGCACAATGAGGTTATCGATATTGTGCGAAGTGGCCGCGGCTGGACACCCTTGCCCGCCGATCTGCTAGAACATAGGTAGCCCTTGGCAAAAGAATCCTCAGCATTGGCAGTCAAGTAGGTTGACTGCATAGATCACAAGCTCCTGGTCAAAGATGAGGTCATCCTGATTCGAATCCAGTGATGACCCTGTTCCACCAGAAGCAGGGGCAGAAGATTCTGCCCTAGTCTATCCCATCTTCCCCTTTGTGATCAGAAGAATGATTCCGATTCTAGTTACGGCAAAAAGTGGAAGAGCACATCTTCCACTTTTCTTTCATTGAAGTCTCCTTACTTACTTGATCACTTACTTGATCTCCGTTCATCGCTACTTGTCAGGGGTTGCCGTTATCTTCCACCGTGATTACGACTTTTCCTTTGGCATGTCCTGCTTCAAGATAGCGGATTGCGTCTGCAACGTCACGCAACGGGAAACATTGATCGATGACAGGTTTCACTTTGCCGGCTTCAATCAACTCTTTCATAAAAATCAAATCCTTTTGGTTGGGTTTCGCCAGCAAGTTACCGATTTTATGACCACCCTTCTTGGAGCGCATGGGGCCGAGGAGCATGGCTTCGAACATTTGCGCCGTGGAACCTCCGCTCATCACATAAATGCCCTGAGGGGTTAAGGCACGCTGATACGCTGAAAGTGGCTGGTAGCCGTTCGCAGCCAGAATCAGGTCATAACGTTCTCCGTTTTGGGTAAAATCTTCTTGCGTATAATCGATGACATGGTCTGCCCCAAGCGAACGCACCATTGCCATTTTGCCTGTACTGCACACAGCGGTAACTTCAGCGCCGTATGCTTTGGCAATCTGCACCGCAAATGTACCCACACCGCCGGACGCACCATTGATCAGCACCTTCTGCCCTGGCTGAATTTGTCCCTGGTCGCGCAACCCTTGCAGGGCGGTGACTGCCGACACAGGGACGGTCGCAGCTTGCTCGAAGGTCAGATTGGTGGGTTTCAGCGCAAATGCATGTTCAGGAGCAGCAACATACTCAGCGAAACCACCAAAACCAGAGGAAGATAGATCCCCGAATACTTCATCACCAGGCTGAAACTGCGTTACATTTCTGCCCACCGCTTCAACCCGTCCCGCTACGGCAGAGCCGAGGATCTTGTATTTTGGTGTGAACAGCCCATACATAAAGCGAGCCAAGAACGGGTCAGCGCGCAGCAGACGCCAGTCACCCGCAGCGGCGGATGCCGCAACAACTTTTACCAGGATTTCATCGTCCTGCGGGACTGGCTTTTGAACCTCTTCCAGTTTCAGTTCATCGGGTGAACCATAGTTGTGATAAACAA
>CAMPHP010000262.1 GCA_946885925.1 uncultured Litorilinea sp. | reverse complement strand
GTACCAGAGTGGAGGGCATTGTCAAAGCCAAAAGCGGCAGCAGTCCCTGCCGGGACAGCAACAATCTTGTAAGTCGCACCAGCACCCGCATTGGGATGCTCAATCCTGATCGCCCCATCAACTATCGTAACCGAGAAACCTAACGGCTCGAGCACAGCAGCAATCAGGGCACGCGCTTCGGTTGGCGTAACCGCATCAATATTGGCGACATTGCCACTTCCGCTGACGGGACCCGCGTCAAGACCTAATTCTGCAGCAGCCGAGCCGCTGGCCGCGAGAGATGCGCTTGTACCCCGGCGGTCTGTACGTACACGCAGCGTATTGTCAGTTGCGTCAACGAATGCCTGGATACCTGGAAACTCCCGGTTGAGCACAGCAGCAACTTCACTCGCCGTGGCGGCTCCAAGTCCCGCGGCGAAATCAGCCGCATCAAACTGGTAAGGACCGCGCGGCGTACCATCAACGATCAACGTCAGTTCTCGCCCCACACCACCACCATCATCGAGATTGAAAGGTCCAGTCCCACCGGTCAGGGTTGCCCCTTCGGCATTAAAGGTGACGTCTAGCGCAGCGCCAGAGAGATTGGTAGTAAAGGAGAGTACACCTCCCGGCGGTACTGTCCATGGCCCAGGGTTGCTCGTAATCGACGCGCGCGTGGCCTCACCCGCCACCGTGTTTACCACGCGGGTTATGTGGGCAGTGCTGCCGCCATTGTCGAAGAACCCGCGCACGGCATAGGCTCCATAAGCACCGCGCAGATAGGAACCAAATCGCTCCAAGAACTGGCTCCAGTTCGTGACACGTGCGACTCGTCCAGGGATGCCCCGTTGGCTGCGAATTACAAAACCAGTTACCGATGTAGCCGCTGGCTGGATACTCGGTGTTGCTCGACCATCTACTTCAACAATGTTTAAGCCGACATTAAAGCTCATAGTAGCGTCTCCTTTTAGATGCTCCTTCTAGATATTCAGACACAATTTGCTCATGCTTTATGAGCCTGTATGCCAAGGCTTCCAATATTGGGAGAGCGGCGATTTGTGCAGCGGCAAAGAGGGATCGGAGGCGAGATGTTCAGCTTCTGCATCAACATTGACCTCCTGAACGACATCCAGTACTGTACCGGCGGGCGGTTCAGCATCTAGCAGCATCGCGAGCGTAATGACGTAATTCAAAGAGGGCTTCAACTGCTGGTCCAATGCCCCCCAAAACTCGGGTAAATTCTTGATATCATCCGGTGCAGCAATCACACGCGGATAGGGTGGAATCTGCGTGGCGAGACTGCCTTGCAATACGCCGGTGGGTATTGTTGGATTCTGCAAGAGGAGAAGCAGTACCTGGCTCAACAGGCGATGCTCTTCCAGGATAGATTCAGCAGTTGCAGGACTCCATGCCGTGATGCAATAGGTGCAGTCAATCCGCACAGGTGGCAGCCGCAGCGCAATCGGTACGCCCGTATTCGACCGCTGGATCAACCGTTCGTTGGTACGCATCTCACGATTTTCGCGCACGTCATACAAGTAACAGTTGACAGTCAGATTGGCTAAGTTCGAGCGCCACTCGGCATCGGGCAGTTCAAAGCTAATATCGGCACTAGCCAACGCCGAACCAGCCGGTGCTAGATTCTCTATCATTGCTTCAATCGTGTCATCGAGATCGCGTATCATGGTTGTTATGAGTAGAGTGTAAGTAGATCACGAATAGAGAAGGTGCGAATACAGGCCGAAATCCTGTGGTACCGGCGTTTTGCCCATCTTCTGCAACTCACGCCGCGCAGCGGTCATCAGATGGTGCATGCTCACGGCTTCGTTGGCGCTGGCTGCCGAAAACGCAGCGGCTAATGCTATGTTTTTGATGTTGCCGCCGCTCAGTTTGAACTGTCGCGCCATGAAGGGAAGATCGAGATCGGGGGACAATGGCACGGCAGAGGGCCAGACTGTCTGCCAGATTCGCAGCCGGTCCTCTTCATCTGGTTGCGGAAAGTGGATGATAAAGGCAATACGACGCACAAACGCGCTATCCAGGTTGTTGCGTAAATTAGTTGCCAGGATCACCACACCCTCATACTCTTCCATCCGTTGCAGGAGATAGCTGATCTCGATATTGGCATAGCGATCATGGGCATCCTTGACCTCAGAGCGTTTGCCAAAGAGAGCATCTGCTTCATCAAAAAACAGAATGGCATTGGCACGGGAAGCCGCAGAAAAGATGCGCTCCAGATTCTTTTCAGTTTCGCCAATGTACTTACTCACCACACTGGAAAGGTCAATCCGGTAGAGGTCAAGACCGAGAGCATTGGCGATAATCTCCGCAGCCATTGTCTTGCCCGTGCCAGAGGCACCCGCAAAGAGTGCAGTGATACCCTTGCCCCGTGTTAACTTCTGCCCAAAGCCCCATTCTTCCAAGACACGCTGCTGTTGTTCCACGCGCTGGCAGATGTCACGCAACTGCACAAGGGAATCTTCCGGCAAGACAAGATCATCCCACTGGTAAACCGGCTCAATCTTTTGGGCCAATGCCGCCAAGTCATGCCCCGTTTGGGCGCGAGCCGCCATAAAGAGATCCTCTAGGGTGATTGTCGCCCCCAAAGGCGATGCCCCCTGCGCTTGTTTGGCAACACGCCACTGGGCGAGCTTTGTCCCGCTTGCGACTGCCTCAGTGATCTGTGTGGGTGTCAGCCAAAAACGGCTGGCGAGCGTCTCGATCTCCGCATCCGGCAGCGTCCATCCAGCGCGGGCCAGTTGCTCCTGCCAATGGATCTGGCGTTCAACATAGCCTGGTAAATCAAATGGAATCGTAATTGCGCCAGTCGACGTCCGTTCGGTACTGGGCCAGGGTCCACTCCCCGCCAAGATAGTGATACCGTTCTCTTCACTCATTGCCGTGACAAGCCGCTGCCAGTTGCCCTGTTGCTGTGCGCCTAGCAACACATCGAGATCATGCAGGTAGAGGAGCGAGCGATGGAAGCGTACTTCACGGAAGATCAGCCTGGGCACCCACTCAAAATGAGGATCCGCCACCAGGGCTTGAGCCAGGTCAACTTCCAAAAAGGGTGCGCTGACTGCTGCTGCCAGTGCTTTGGCTGTTGCACATTTACGGTTGCCGCGCGGCCCCTGAAAGTAGAGCCGCAGCGTCTTTTCCTGCTCCCACGCATCTGCAACCAGGATGCTCAATGGCTCTCTCACCTGCAACATTACAGTCAGTTCTTCATCCCCATCTTCCGGCATGGCATAGTGGCAAAATGAGGCTAGCCGTGGGTCTAGCGTCTGCTGGCCCAGTAACAACGTCACAATTTGTTCATCCACTTTCAACGCATGGGCCAGGAGTGGTGTTAACGGATCATCGTCATCGGCAATGAGATGCAATAAGTGTTTGCCAATCAAGGGTGCTTCGGGGGCAAAGTGGCTGCGCCGTATTACTTTCTCCACAGTGGTGGTGCAAAGCAGATTTAAGGCCAAATCTACACGCGGGCGGCGATGACTTACATCATCCTGAAGATAGGCATAGAGCCGCTCGTAACGGCGGTCTAATTCAGGCGCAATGGCAATGATGAGCAGATCCATTTCAAACGGAGTGAGGTCAAACATCGCTTGCAGCCAAGCCAGCCGCGAATGCTGGTCATCAAGCACAGGTGCAGATAGTTCATGCTCCAAGCCATTGTGCGAGAAGGCTGGAGTGCCTGGCCCCTGGCTCAATAGCCGTGTCACTTCACCCTGATCGATGTAGAAGCCACGGTAGAGATCAACGCCTGCCTCTTTACCATAGAGCGCTTCGGCCCGCTTGATAGCACCTTCAAGCAAGAGATCGAGGCGATGTAGAACTGGCAACAGTTCGTCAACAATTGTGTATGGGTGGTTCACGAGCTTGCCGGTAACTTCCATTAACAGATCGCCTCTAACAAATTGCCTCTAACAAATCGCCTAGACGGATCATATTGCGGGCCATACTGCCGGATTCCAGGGCGCGTCATAGACGGGGATTGTTCACGTTGTCAATCACCGTCAATCACCAATACGGCCCTACCAACTTCTCAAATAGGTTCAACTACAGATGGCGGTTTCTGCCTGTGAGGCTCAACCAGGTGCACGTGAGCCATTGCTCGATACGATCTCGCCAACTCATCGCGCTGTCAGCCGGATACAGATAGGTTGCAATAACGGCAACGATTTTACTGGGGTGTTTTACATAGTGGCGCGTGCCGCTGGCAACATGCGTAATATGCCCGCGCCACACGGCCTCACCGTCTTGTGTAGTGGTCTTTTCCAGCCAGAGCCGTACCAAAAACGAGTGCGTTTGGGGTTCAAAGGGTTCACGCGTAGAGTCCATTGCACACTCGTTTCGTGCAGATTCAATGAGATCGATTGTTCGCGCCCACTAATCCGGCCAATATAACTAAATCAAAAGAGATAGATTTAGTATCCACATGCGCGTCTCCGCCAACGTCTCCATGAGCGACTCCGTTGGCGTTTCTTGCGGGATTTTATGGATGCATTTACTCAACTGGCTCCCAGAGCCTTAAGGAGCCGGTCCACTTGCTCGATCTCAGCCTGAATCTGGCTGTGAATTTGGTTAAGTGAAAGCTGAAGCGTGTGCAGGCGGGCAACAATGTCTGCCAGCGAGCCTTCATCGCGTGACACAGGTAGGGTATCGTGTTGATGGCTAAGGGTAGCTTCCTGCTTGAAACGACCATTGGAACGGATCAACTTATAGAGTTCAACGGTCTCCGGCGCGGGCGCGATCTCCATTTCTTCTTGGAGTGCGGTCACGCAACGCTCATATTGGCGAATGGCGTTGGTGCGGTCGCCAGCCAAGTAGTAGAGGCGCATCAGTTGACAATGAGTGTACTCTCGCGCGCGGTCATAGTGGAGAATCCGCGCGCCATAGGCCAATCCAGCTTCAATATCACCTGTCGCTTCACTATATGCGGCTAACTTATCCAGCGACATGAGATAGTTCTGTTGGAGACGCTCGCGCTCCAACAAGCACCAATCCTGATACCAACCTTCGAGCAGTTCTCCCTTGTAGAGGAGCACCGCCTGTTCGAGTGATTGTGCCTGTTGGTGGTTGAGCTGGCTGCCCGGAATTCCTCCGAGCCGCGCCCAGACGGCATCAAAGTTCGCCACATCCAGCCAGATATTACTTTGCTGGCGAACACCGATCCACTCATTATCAATATCGAGCAGCGCGTGGTCACCATTGAAGCCGCTGGTTTCCAGGAGTCGCTGAAGCTGCCAAAGCACCTTGCGCAAATATTTCTTGGATTGGCCTGTCGATTGATCGCTCCAAAGTAGAGCAGCCAGCACTTCGCGGGGATGGACACGCTGGCGGTTGAGCAGGAGATAAACTAGTAATTCAAGTGGTCTGGAGGAGTCAGGGTATTCAATGGAATCATCGTCGTATTGGAGAGTAAACTTGCCAAACAAGCAGATCCGGTAGTTTTGCATGGTTCCTCCCAAAGATACGTGCAGGCTACAACATCATGGCTTCTCGAAGTCACGCTCCTATTGCATGTGGGAATGGTTCAAGTTGGAATAAATCAACGGGCATGGAATCGCTTGTGGTCTA
>CAMPHP010000261.1 GCA_946885925.1 uncultured Litorilinea sp. | reverse complement strand
CGCTGTTGATGCCATGAATGTGGTGCGCTATATGCTGCCCCATATCCTCGCGCTCAGCACAAGCAGCCCATTTTGGCTGGGGCGACGAACAGGTCTAAAGAGTTATCGTTCGGTGATCTTTGAGGATTTCCCCCGCTCTGGCATCCCCGATATTTACCGCACGCAAGCCGACTATGACCAACTGGTGGGGACGTTGGTACGTGCCGGGTGTATCCCGGACGCCAGTAAGATCTGGTGGGATGTGCGCCCGCACCATAAGTATCCCACGCTAGAGTTTCGCATCTGTGATATCTGCACGCGCATTGACGAGGCGATTGCGATTGTCGCTGTTTTTCAGGCGTTGGTGCTGTGGCTCTGGAAATTGCGTAATTCTAACTTGACTTTCCGGGTTTATCGTCGCGATATGTTGGAGGAGAATCGCTGGCGTGCTTCGCGGTATGGGCTGGATGGCAAGATGATTGACTTTGGTAAGATGGCAGAAGTGCCAACGCGCCAACTTGTCCGCGAGTTGCTGGAACTGATCAGCGAGGAAGTGGACGAGCTTGGCACACGCGTCTATCTCCAACCTATTGAAGAGATGCTCATGCATGGCACAAGCGCCGACCGGCAATTGCGGATTTTCGACAACACCGATGGCGATCTAAAGGCGGTAGTGGATCATCTGCTGGCGGAGACAGCGTTGGGGTTGGATTTGTAGGGGGCGTATGATGCAAAACTGAACAGAAACATCCTCTTTTGAAGGCGATTTGTAACCTTAGTATATTATTGGAGGGTTTATACGCTAGTATGATCCAAGTATGACCCAATCAAGCCAATAAAGACTTTGGTGATGACAAATGGCATCCAAATATTTGCGGACCTCCGACCTTGCCAAGGCGGCTGGTGTGCATCCGAATTTAGTTCGCTTATACGAAGAGTGGGGATACCTTCCGCCGATCCCGCGCAGTGACACAGGCTATCGTTTGTTTACTGTGGTGCATTTGGAGCAGATGCGCCTGGCGCGCCTTGCCTTGCAATGGCCTTACCCGGGTCGCAAAGAGGTGCTGGTTGATTTGGTCAAAAGCGCGGCCAATGATGATCTTGGCATGGCGATGGAATTAGCGTACCAGTCACTTGCCTACGTGCGCGTGGAGCGCACCTATGCTGAAGCCGCGATTGAATTCTTGGAGCGTTGGGCTTTGGGACAGGTATTTGATACAACCCAGCGCCAGTTTCACATCAGCGAAGCAGCCGAATGGTTGGGTGTGACTGCGGATATGTTACGCAACTGGGAGCGTGATGGCCTGATTCGCATCCCCCGTGATCCAGAGAGCAATTATCGTCTCTATGGAGCCACTGAATTTGGGCGGTTGCGGGTGATCCGGATGCTGCGCCAGGCAGGGTACAGCCTGATGGCAATCCTACGCATGTTACTACAGTTTGATGCGGGAAAGCGTGATAACTTGCGCCAGGTGTTGGATACCCCGCGCGAGGATGAAGATATTCAGTGGGTTGCTGATCGCTTGCTTTCTACGCTGGGTGAGCAAGAAGAACGCGCCCAAAAGATCATCCGGCAAATCTCCCATATGATCGAGCTATCACAAAGCTCCAAATAATCTCCACATAAACCCTCCAACTATGCACCAGGCCCGTATGCTGGAACCGTTGGAAAGATTGTTACGGTTTCCAAGAGATGTTCCAAATGGCGAACCTGCAGAAGGGGATAGTATATGGATCAGGCAAAGGTACTACAGGAGTTTATTGGGGAAGGAAATAAAACGGATGTTTTTGTAATTGCGCGCTATATCGAGGCGCATATTGCGGAAAATTGGGAATCTGTGCTTGAGCAGAATAGGGCTAAGTTGCTAGATGTTTATAACAGGCTCGGCGATGAAGCTTATGGAACCTATTTGAGTTTGCTCTTTCGTCCGGTACACAAGCAACTAAAGGCGAATGGTCTGCGCCCCTTGCCTCTGCTTCCTGGTAAATTCGATATCTCACGCGAGTGGGGTGTAGCGGAGCAGAATGATGAGCAGCGTTGGATGTGGAGCACGATCAAGCGGGAAGACGGGGAGTCGCTGGGAACGATTGTCACGATTGTCTACCATGACCACACCCAATTCCGCCTCCCACGTAAGCCGGAAATCCTTGCCTTGACAGAGACGGGTAAGAATGATGTGGTCGAGGCGCTTTCGCTGCGCTCTGAGGATTTCAAGAATGCGCGTGAAGCGAAGATTGAGATTGCGGAGTATCTGGCTAGTTTAGAAAACCAGAGTTAATAGTTGGTAAGTCCAAGGGCGAGGATAGCCGGTGGCTCAAGTCATCCAGCAAGAAGGGAAAGCCCCACCGAGTGGGGCTGCTCTGTGCTATTGCTTATGAAACCTCGCCATGGAGCCTTCCTGGGAGCTTTAAGCTCCAAGCAAGGCTTTCCCAAATATCCCTTACGCGATGAGCGGTATCAGCGGATCGCTCGGCGCACGTAGTTCGTCAACAAGTTCACCTTGTGCGTTGCCGATGGCGGTAGAGTAGAAGGGTATAGTCTCCGGCTTGATCAGGACGATGGGTGGTTTCCAATCTGCGCCGTATTCGGCAATCGAGCCAACTGCGTTTGTAAAGGCAAGCCAGCCTATGTGCACATCCGCGCTGGATTGGTCAGCAGCAAAACCACTATGCACAAAGGTTAAGCGCGTCTTGCCATCATTCTCTGCCAGAGACCAAGTAACAATCATCTCCTGTCCGCTGCCTTCATCTTTGGAACTCACCGTGAGCTTTTTATCCGGCACAATTTCCAAGATTTTCATGCCTATCCAGCCAAACGAGTAAAGACCACCCGGCTCCGGCTCAACTGCGGCATCGTTGGCAATCCAGCGATTCATCTGGTCAGGGCGAATCAATACCTCAAACACCTTAGCAGCAGGCGCATCAACCTCGATTTCATGGTGAATATCACCCACCATCGCTTTGGTGAAATCCACGCGTGCTGCTGCGGATCTGCCATCCACGTGCCTGAGCAAGTTTTCAAGCGATAGAACCCAGAAATCCTCTAATGACCAGCCGTCTGTGAGCTGGGCACCCTCTGGCCCAGCGTGGCGCAAGGTAAGCAGCGTTTCATCCTGACCTTTTAGGAGTTTGAAGAGTACATGCGTATCTGTCTGGTTGAGCTGCCAGCTAAAGCCTAGATGGCGATCTGGCGTTAACTGGGTTAGTGGATGATGACCTGCTTGTTGCGTGGCAGGCGCTTCTGGTGTAAAGCGCCCCCAGAAATCATAGGCTTTTGCTGCGGGTACCACATCAGCGAATTCACTAAACCACTTTGTCAGTGCGTGAGAGTCTGTTAGCGCCTGAAAGATGCGTCCTGGGTCTGCCTTTACGTTTAGTTGGATACGGACGTAATTTTCCATTGGTGTTCCTCTCTTGAAGCGGAGCCTTGGTAAGAACAGACACGATACCGTGGAATGTACTGTGGAGAATTTTCCATCAACCCACTGTAGATATGAGTGGATCGCTCGGCGCATGTAGTTCGTCGACGATTTCGGCTTGCGCCTGAACCACACTCACGGGATACATGAAGAGCAACTCTGGTTCGGCTGGGACAAGCGGGTGCTGCCACGCCGCGCCGTATTCTGCAATGGATCTGACGCGGCTCATATAGGAGAGCCAGCCAAGGTTTGCACTCACGTTGGGTTCGTCGGGGGCAAAGCCGCTGTGTACAAAGGTCATACGCGTCTTGCCATCGTTCTCGGTTAATGTCCAGGTGAATGCGTGGGGCGTCGTCTCTTCCACACCGTTGTTGTCATAGGTCGGGCTAACAGAGAGTTTCTTGTCCGGCACAATCTCCAAAATCTTCATACCCATCCAGCCAAACGAGTACGTGCCACCGGGCTTTGGCTCGACCGCTGCACCGTTGGCAATCCACCGGTCGATCTGGTCGGGGCGAATTAATACCTCGAAGACTCTGGACGCTGGCGCATCAATCAGGAGTTCATGGCGGATGTCACCGAGCATGGGGCTGCTGAAGTCCACGCGCGCCGCTGCGGTTCTGCCATCCAAATAGCGACGCAAGTTCTCCAGCGATAAAAACCAGAAATCCCTGAGTTGCCATCCTGTTGTTGGCTGTGCGCCTTTGGGTCCCATTTGGCGGATCGTGAGCAGCGTCTCATCTTGGCGCGGCAAGAGTTTGATGAGCACCTGGGTATCCACCTGGTTGAGCTGCCATGTATAGGCGAGATGGCGGTTGGGTGTGAGCAACACTAGGGGATGGTGACCTGCCTGTTGGTCGGCGGGTGCTTCCGGGGTAAAGCGTCCCCAGAAGTCATAGGCTTTTGCTTCGGGCGATACATCGGCGAATTCACTAAACCACTTTGTCAGTGCCTGTGACTCGACCAGAGCATCGAAAATACGCTCTGGCGTCGCCTTTAGCTTGAGTTGGATACGGACAAAGTTTTCCATCTACTTACTCCCTGCGTTTGTATAAGGTGTCGATCATTTGGGATAACACATGAGCACCAACCGGAAGCCCTGTTCATCGGTTAGCAATGCCTCTTCTTCTGGCAAGCTGTATTTGCGCGCCAATTGCTGAAAAACCTCTTGTAGTTCTTGGAGGAAGGCCGCGCGGCGGTTGCCATCGGGCAGATGAATGTGGGCAGAAAGCGAGAGGGAGGGGACGTTACGACCAAGAGCCGATTGGTTGCCGAGTTTGCCTATGTCGTCATGCACTTCTTCCGCCAAGTCTAATAGCACGCGCAAACTAACCTGATCTTGAGCAACTTTCGCCCCACCAATCTGCCCCACAAGTTTTGGTGCAAGCCAATAGGCGCGTGCGCTGGCCTGGTAGTGTCCTTCGACCACGCCGCGCACGCGCCGCTCTTCCACCTTTTCCACTAATCCAGCCGATTCGAGCGCTTTGACGTGGTAATAGATCTTTTGTGGCGTCTCGTCAAAGTATTCAGCTAGTTCGGGGCAAGTGCGTGGTTCGTCAAGCCGCTTGAGAATTTCTAGGCGGATTGGCTTTAACAATGTCATCGCCTGGTTTACATCTTCGATGTAGAGTACGTCTTGCATAGCATCTTTACATGTAGCCTAACAAGGGGGTACCCACAAGGGATACCCCTACGAGGGACAACTTAACCGGCTCGTCGCGTTCTGGGGTGGTAGCGATCAGACACCAAAGATCTGTATGAGATTACCGCAAGTATCATTGAATATAGCAAGGGTTGGCCCTTCGGTTTTAGTTGGCTCCATTGTGAAGACCACGCCTAGCGCTTTCATCCTTTCGTACTCTTTTTGAACATCGTCCACAGCAAATGCCGTTAGAGGTATCCCCTGCTCAAAAATTGCTTTCTGGTATGTCTTGGCAACGGGATTGTCATTTGGTTCAAGAAGTAGCTCAGTACCATTTGGCTCTTCGGGTGAGACAACTGTTAAGAACCTGAATTCCCCCACGGGGAGGTCGGTCTTGGTCACAAAGCCCAAGACCTCTGTATAAAACTTTTGGGCCTTTGCTTGGTCGTCTACGAATACACTTGCTAGTTTGATCTTCATGCAGATCCTCCGTGTGAGACTTAAAAGTTATGCCTTTTTGTAC
>CAMPHP010000260.1 GCA_946885925.1 uncultured Litorilinea sp. | reverse complement strand
TGGGAAGGGCATGTGCGCCAGTATACCGAGGCCAAGACGACAGATGTGCCTTTTGCACGCGATGGCATGTACTACAAAGAGTTTCCCACCATATGCGACTGGCTGCACAATGGCGAATCGATGTCGGTCTTTAATTTGTTAGGATTGTCGAATCCCTATGCCATGAACTTTGAGAAGCGGGTGCGCCGTTTTGCTGGGTTTTATATGGATGAAGATCCGGGTGCACCCAATTATGATCCGAAACTCCGGTTAATCCGCAGCATGTTCAACGGGAGCCGCGGGCCGATGCTACGCAAGGCCACCGGGTTGGATTGGGCAGGTGATCCAATTGAGACGGAAAATCGCTTTGTGCTGCTGCATGGCGAGCGCAATTATGAAGAGATGGTGGCCCATTTCAAAGATTACAACGATGTAGCAGGCGATAGCCCGGTGAACATGGGCGCGACGAGTCTCGTGCTCAATGCCTATATGTTGACAGGTGAAGAGAAGTATCGAGAGTGGTTGATCGGGTATTGTGATGCCTGGGTAGATCGCATGGATGCCAATGGTGGCATTATCCCCTCGAACATTGGGTTGGATGGCACGATTGGCGGCGAATGCGATGGCAAGTGGTATGGGGGTGTCTATGGTTGGGGATTCACTGTGGTGGTTCCCCAAACGGGCGAATTGGCGCATCGCAATCTGGCATGGTGGGGCTATCGCGGCTTTGGCAATGCGATCATTGCTTCGGGTGATATGCGCTACGTTGATAAATGGGGCGCAATGATCGATCAGATCAACGCGCAGGCCAAGCTGGAGGATGGTGTGACTGTGTATCCCCATATGTACGGTGACAATGGGTGGTATCACTTTACACCAGAACCCTATTCGTATGGGGCATTAGATCTTTACTATTGGTCGTTGCGCGAGAAAGATCGCGAGCGGGTGAAGAATCACCCGTGGGTACAGTTTTTGAATGGTGAGAACCCAGAGTATCCCGTTACGGCACTGAGCAAGGACTTTGAGACGATCCGGCGCAAGGTGGAGGGTGGCGTTACCAAGGATACGCTTACGCTCGATACGCGCTTATCGGATAATCCGAATCACTATAACCCCGCCACAGCAGGGACATTGATCCAACTGATGTGGGGTGGGCTGCCCACTGGCATCAATGCGTTTCCGCTGCAAGCACGGGTGCGCTATTTTGACCCGGTGCAGCGGCGCGCAGGCATTCCAGAGGATGTGGCGGCGTTGGTAGAGACGATGACCGCGGACGAGACGGTGATCAACCTGGTGAACCTTAACCAGACAGAGCCGCGCAGTGTTGTGATCCAGGGCGGTGGGTATGGGGAGCATCAGATTCTCACGGCTCAGATTGGTGATACGCCGCTAGACGTAAATGGCACTTGGTGTACGGTGCGGCTGGAGCCTGGCTGTGGGGGGCGGATTACGCTGAAGATGGCACGGTATGCGAATGCTCCGTCAATGTTATTGCCCTGGGATTAATGATTGCTAGGAGTGTGCATCAACGAACGCTATGACCGGTTGATGAGGTTGGTGGCACTTTCGTGATGTCTATCATTTTTTCGTTTGTGGATTCGTTCGTGTTCCTTCGGGAAAGGATTGTGAAGATGCGGGTAGAAGAGTTGGATACACCAACCTTAACCATTGACCTGGACGCGCTTGAAGAGAATCTTGACCGCTACCAGCGTTATTATAACGAGCATGGGATTGGGCTGCGGCCCCATATTAAGACCCACAAGACCTTGGCGATTGCAGCGATGCAGATGGAAAAGGGCGCAATCGGGCTGACCTGCCAAAAGGTTGGTGAGGCTGAGGTGATGGTGTCGGGCGGATTGGCGGTTGATATTTTGATTCCGTTCAACATTATCGGAAAGCGCAAGCTTGAACGGCTGGTGGCATTGGCTACGCAGACGCGGCTGACCGTGGCAGCGGATTCAGCTTATACCATTGAGGGGTTAGCAGATGCAGTGGCGGGCACGGGCGCAACACTCGGTGTGATCGTGGAAGTTGAGTGTGGGATGAACCGGACAGGGGTGCAGACGCCTGAGGCAGCGGTTGAACTGGCAAAGATGATTGACAAGGCTCCGGGGCTGGAATTGCGGGGCTTTATGGGATATCCAACACCGCCAGAGTCGCGACCCGTGATTCAGGAGACGATCCATCTGTTTGATAAAGCTGGTTTGGCACATCCGATTGTGAGTGGTGGAAGCACGCGCCATGCGTTTGATGCGCATCAGATCCCCGAACTTACAGAGTACCGAATTGGCGAATATCCAACAGGGGGTGAAGGGCATTTGCGTGCTGGGCGGCATACGGTGGAGCAGTGTGCGCTGCGGGTGCAGGCTACCGTAATTAGCAAGCCCACCGCGGATCGGGTGATTTTGGATGCGGGTAGCAAGACGATGAGTGCGTCTACGTTGCAAACTCCTGAGGGGACGAGCATGGGCTATCTGGTGGAATATCCAGAGGCACGCTTCTACAGCTCGTCAGAGGAGCATGGGCATGTGGACGTGTCGGCATGTGCCAAGAAGCCGGAGATTGGGGAACGGGTTCAGGTGCTGCCTGTGCATCCTTGCCCTTGTGTCAATGAGCATGATGAAATGGTGGCAGTACGCAACGGCACTGTTCAGGCTGTGTGGCCGATCTATGCCCGCGGCAAGATTCGCTAGGGTGCACCGATGATTGTTGATACGCATGTGCATGTTTGGGAGATCGATCCACCGCGCTATCCCATTGGGCCGACAGCACCAGGTTGGAGTAGCTTACCCGACGAACCTGGCACTGCGGAGGAATTGTTGGCTGATATGGATGCCAATGGGGTGGAGTGGTCGGTCTTGGTGCAGACGAGTTGGTCTACCTGGGATAATGGTTATATTGCGGACTCCGCAGCTAAATATCCGAATCGCTTTGTGGGACATGGGTTGATTGACCCGTTGGACCCTAACAATGCTCAGGTGGCGCGCTATTGGATGAAGGAGCGGGGGCTGGCAGGATTCCGCTTTCATCCAATGTACTATGCTGATCAGAAGGTGTTGCTGCGTCCAGAGAATGGACCGCTCTGGGAAGAACTGTCGGCATTGGATGCTGTGGTGCAGTTTCATACACGGGCCAATGATGCCGACCAGATCGCAGCGATTGCTACACGGTATCCACGCATGCGCCTGATCATTGACCATATGGGTTATCCCAATGTGGATGAGCCACCGGCTGCATTTGCGCCGATTGTCGAGCTGGCACGTTTTGATAACGTTGTCTTTAAGTTATCCGATGTAAAGGGGCGGTCTAAAGAAGATTTCCCCTATCGTGATGTGCATCCGTTTATCAAGATGCTTTTGGATGCCTTTGGCGCGCAACGGACGGTCTGGGGTACGGGCTATCCGGGGCATCATCGCACCAAGCATAAGTGGTTGCCCCTGGGTGAGGAGATACGGTTGATCCGGGAGGGACTCCCGTTTGTGTCTGCTCGCGATGCCGAGGCAATTCTGGGGGATACGGCTGTGGCACTGTGGCGACTACCGGGTTGATAGTTGCTCTGCAATATGCGGTAGAGGTTTGACGGGGAGGGGAGATGTCGCTCGTGGCATCTCCCCTTATTTTTGCAATAAAGTAGGTCGAGAGACTTTGTGGGGGTAGCGTATCCCTTCCTCGGAGCCGGGAACCCTCTGGGTGGCTCCAAGGAAGGGTATGAAGGTGTGTGTTAAAAGGAATCAGGGGTAATGCTGGCGATCCAACCTGTGGTGGCATCGCAATAGTAGAAAGAGTCATCCCAGCGGGTGAGACAGTGGGGCTCCGGCTGGTCGGGGGGAACGGTGATTCGGGTTAGCTCGTTCCCATCTTCCAAATCGAGTTTGACAATGACACGGTGGCTGGTAAAGACAACCCAGATGCCATCTTCAACGCGAATGACGCCGTGTGCGCGCGGGTAGGGCAAGGGGAGAATGTGCTCTACTGTCCAGTCGGCGACGCGTACTTTGCTGAGCGTTTGGCTGTGGAGAGTTGTCACCCACAGGCGGCCTGGTTCAAAGGCATCGTACTCGATGCCGTGGACGCCGCCACCGTCGGGTACAGGCCAGCGCCCCAGGGTGTTCCCTGTGGCGGGATCTACGCGCAGGATGTCCCCTTTGCCTTTGGCGGCATCCGTGGGACGGGCAGGCCGCCACAACGTGCCTGGGCCATTGGCCGCCAGCCATAGACTCCCATCGCCAAAGGTCAAGCCGCTGGTGTTGGATGACTCGGTGGGAATGTCCCGCAAAAATTGCGTGACGCCGTATTCGTTGGGTTCGCCCCAGCCGATGCTGGCAACCCGGTCTGTAATTTGATCGACTACCCAAAGTCCATCCGCTGTGGCGTGAAGGCCATTAGGTACACTGTAGGGAGCGCGAAAGGCGCGAGTGATGGTGGTTGTCATAGGCACCTGACTTGGTTAGATGGTGGGTATGGATACGTTTAGTTCATCGGCAGTCAGTATCAGCGCATCCCAGGTGGCATCTTCGATGTTCAGTCCATCTTTTGCGCGTTGGCGAAGGGTTTCCTCTTCGATTTCGCCAGGAACATAGATTTTGTCGAAACCGGGCATAGTGGGGGAGGACTTAACCCAATCAACCAGTTTGCGAGTTTCATGTTTGAACTCATCGGGATCGATAAACGCTTCGATCATAATGGCTAGCGCAATGTAGCCGCTACCACCACGAGTGGGGTTGGCTGTGCTACAGCCTGCCCAGGAGAGACCCCCGGCGATGGCATCGATCATCATGGCGAGACCATAGCCCTTGTAACCAACTGCTCCACCCAAGGGCAACATGGCAACATTGTCTTCCCAGAAGCGGCGTGGGTCAGTGACCGATTGGCCTGCGTCATCAACTAACCATCCTTCGGGAAGCTCTTTGCCGCGGGCACGCATCACATCGACTTTGCCACCGGCAGCAACGCTGGTAGTGATGTCCAGCATGAGTGGCGCACCATCTTCAACGGGAACGCTGATGGCGATGGGATTGGGGGGGAGGCGGCGAGCTACACCACCAAAGGGAGCAGTAAAGCGCGCTCCGCCGTTGAGCAGCACAACGCCGATACAATCCTGTTCAGCGGCTAAGGGAGGATAGGCTCCGAGACGTCCGATATGGCCCGAGCGATGTACGGCGACAGCGCCAAAGGTATGGGCACGAGCACGGCTAATTGCCTCTTGCATGGCGGTGTAGGCGAGGACAATGCCAAAGCTGCGATTTGCGTCCCATACCAACGAGGCAGGTGTTTCGCGGACTGTCTTTTGGTTGCCGATGGGCTTGAGATCACCCTTGCGAATGCTGGCGGTATAGGCAGGGATGCGGATGATACCGTGGGAGTCATGTCCCATGAGGTTGGCTTCGACCAGATGGTGGGATGCAATCTGGGCTTGGTCGGCAGGTAGTCCAGCGGCAGTGAGCATGGCTGCACCAAATGCCTCAAGGGTCACATGCGGAATGATAGGCACGGGTCTACTCCTAGGTGCTGAGTGATCGGATAAACTGTGATTAGTGGGTGAGGAACAGGGTTGTATTGTAACACAAACGACTGGAAAGGCCCTGAGACGCTTCTTGTA
>CAMPHP010000259.1 GCA_946885925.1 uncultured Litorilinea sp. | reverse complement strand
GGCATAGACTCCTACTAGGTTTATCGGTAAATCACATCGCGGATATTGTCGCTCTTAATACGAACGGTCTGGCTATCCACTCGCTCCACGCCAGGTTGCGAGGCGACACCATCGGCAGTGTCCGTATGGAAATAGCGTTTCTCCAACACATAAGGCCCAGGCCAAACCAGCGGCGCAAGCGGCTCGGCGCGCTGCTTTTCGATGGCGAGACGAATCCCCTCACGGATGAGGCGGCGCGACTCCTGGGCAGAGAGGGAGATGGCTGAGCCACGCCCCAGCCCCTGCTTGACTGCCACCGTGACCACGCCAGGGATCAACGCTTCGGTCTCTTTGCAAGCATCGATCTCGCCGCTCAGAAAGATCAGGGGCAGGCCAAAGGAGCCGAAATAGAGCGCAATCTGCCCGATCTCGCCAATGGGCTTGCCGTTGAGCTTGTAGTAATCGACGGTCTGGCTGCTTTGGGTGTGGTTTTGGTTGCCAGTCATCACACCAGCCATAGCGTGTTGACCCACCATGACCACAACATCATACTGGGCAATCACCTCGTTGAGGCGCGACCAGGGCGGCGACGGTCGTCCATGGAGCAGTTTAGCCGCGGGATGCAAATCCTCAAAGCTGATCCCCCCTGCGCCATGACCGTCCCAAACCAACACTTCGTCAATACCCGCATCCAACAGCCCATCCACCGCGGCGTTGACCTCGGCAGTCTCTAGCTTCTTGGCCTGTTCATAATATTTACCATCAGGATAGGATTGCTGGGTGAAGGAAACAATGCCCGCCACCCCTTCCATATCCGTCACCATAAAGACCTTCATACATCTCTCCTCAGGGATGATTTTGATTGATACACTAAACTGTCACCAGTTCCTCATCAGGAACCAGGCGCAGCGCATTCTCCGCATAAATCTTCACCAGAACCTCGTGGGATAGATCCAGGCTGTTGATGAAATCCTGCATGCGATTGTCAAAATAATCGCGGCCATAAAGCAGCCGGTCTTGGAACTCAATCATAAAATCTTTGGCAAACTCCGGGTCGCGGCTCAAGGCGGTTAACGCCGAACCAGCCGACAGATCGGCGTGGAGATTCGGGTAATCGCGCAGCATCTGCGGAACCTTGCCCCCTGGCAGCACATCACCCTTGGGATAAGGCTCTATCCTGGCCCGGTCGTCGCCAGAGATGTGTCCCCAGAAGGCGGGCGCATGACCGATAAAGATCGTCTCCGGGCAAGCACGCACCGCACGCTCAAAGGGTTCAATGCCACCCCCATACCACCAGTTAGGGCGCGGGTATTTGCGTCCAGTATCAAACTCATAATCCAGATGCACCACCACAGGCAGATTGAGCGTGGCGCAATGACGGAAGAGGCGCAGCGCATCCAAATCATCGTACATCAAGCGCAATTTCAACTCACCATAGACACGCACACCATAGATCTCTACCGCTGCTTCCAGTTGGTCAATGGCGTCCGGTCGCCGCGGGTCTGGGCCATAACAGAGAACAAACTTGTCGGGCACGGCTTGTTTGTAAGCCAAACAGCGCGAAAAGGGAATCGGGTAGCCATTGTCGCCCAAGACCATGACATGATTATAGTGGGGATCATATTCAGTTGGAGGACATTCCCAAGATAAGAGCCAGGTTTTCTCGATATTGTATTGCGCCATGTTTGCCAGGAATTTTTCCAGGCCATGCTTGTGCCAATCGGGGTGGTTGTGCGCGTCAATAATCCGCATGTAAGGCTGCTCCTTCGTTTTCAATAGTCGAGTCGGTAAAAGTTGGGTTAGCTGCGGCGGAAATAAGCATCTACACGCTGAAAGATGGCAATTGCGTCTTCCACTTCCTGCTGGCCCCAATTTTCGTGGAAGTGCAGGTTGAAGTGGGACTCCATAACAGCGTGGGCGTTGGGGCAGGGGAAAGTTCGCTGCGAATCGCCCTTGTAATCCGGGCTTGTCCACGGATACCCCGGCGCGCCAAAGACCCGCCGCTCTGTGAACCACGCCTGCGTATGGGGCAATGCCGCTCGGTAGGAAGCATTGATGGGCAGCCCTTCGGCACTCAACGCTTGGGCATAGGTCTCTTTGTCACAGGTGGCATGTTCGGCATGGAAGCGCATACGCAAGAACCAATAGACTGCTTCGGCTCCTGGTATGAGGGGAGGCAGCGAGACAGTGGGCAGATCATCAATGCCTTCACTGAGTTTGTTGACGATGATCTGGCGACGAGCGTTGATGTCGGGCAATTTCTGAAGCTGGACGCGCCCAATGGCCGCCGCGAAATCGTTGAGGTTGAGATTGAGCGAAGCCACCGGATTGGTCGAACCTGTGGGAAGAAAGAAAGGCTTACCCCGATCCGAGTTGCGACGAATTTAGTGATAAAGCGTCACTTGTTTGGTAAAGACTACCCCGCCCTGGCTTCCCGTACAATGATGTTTGCCCGACATGGTGGAGAATGCGCCGATGTCGCCAAA
This sequence comes from uncultured Litorilinea sp., assembly GCA_946885925.1. The sequence continues at coordinate 3,124 of CAMPHP010000259.1, read as the reverse complement.
GGTGCCCACCATCTGCCCGTTGATCTTGGCTCCGTGTGCCTGGGCGCAATCTTCGATCACAGGCAAATTGTGCTTGCGCGCCACGGCTAGAATCCCTGGCATATCCAGCGGCTCCCCGGCAATGTGCGCGACCAAAATGGCGCTGGTCAGCGGTGAAATCAACGCCTCGATCTGCTCCGGTCCGGTGTTGTAACTGCCTGGTATCGTGTCGGCAATGATGGGGATCAAGTTGAGCAGCGGTACAGGCATCAAGCCACCCGGGTCAGTCACTGCGGTCACAATGACTTCGCTAAAGGGAGGCAGATGAAGGGCTTTGAGCGCGACATAGATGGCCGAGGTGCCAGAGTTCACAGCATCTGCATAGCCACCCCCCAAGTATTCGGCAAACTCGGCACAATAGGCGTTTTCCTCATCGCCATTGTAGCCAGGGGCAATTCCCGTTTCGATGGCGCGATCAAAGAGCGCATTGATCGCCTCCTTCTCCTCTACGCCAATATTGCCGCGCGGGGGGAATGGCGTAGGGCGCAGGCGCATGCCGCCATACAGGGCAAGTGTGTCTTGGGTTGTAGCAACCATAGCAAGCTCTTCCTCACAGAATCTAGATTAAACTGGGAAGTGGGGAGAATAAAGGGTGGAGAGTAGTTAGTAGTGTACACCGCGCAAGCTCAATTCCTCAGCACGCAGACAGGCAACGCGATGCCCCGATGCAAGTTCGCGCAACGCTGGAACCTCTTCTTTGCAGCGCGCCTGGGCATAGGCGCAGCGGGGATGGAAAGGACAGCCGGATGGCAAATTGGCTGGGTCAGGTACTTCGCCACTGAGAATGATCTCCTCATCTACAAGGCGTGGATCGGGCCGCGGGACTGACGAAAGCAGCGCCTCGCTGTAGGGATGGAGCGGGTGAGCGTAGAATTCATCAGTCGGTGCTTCTTCCACAATCTTACCTGCATACATCACAGCAATACGATTACACGTGTGCTTCACCACGCCCAGGTCGTGCGAGATAAAGAGGAAGGCAATGTTGAATTGCTCCTGTAGATCTTTGAGCAAGTTGATGATCTGCGCCTGTACCGACACATCAAGCGCTGACACGGGTTCATCCGCTACGATCAGTTTGGGGTTGAGTGCCAGGGCGCGGGCAATGCCGATGCGCTGGCGCTGACCACCGCTAAAGGCGTGAGGATAACGGCGAAAATACTGCGAGGAAAGCCCCACCAGTTCCATCAACTCCGTAGCGCGCGCCTCTAGTTGATCGCGGTCGCTGACACCATGCGCCTTGAGTGGCTCGGTGATACTCTCAAAGACGGTCATGCGCGGGTTGAGCGACGAATAAGGGTCTTGGAAGATCATCTGCATATGGCGACGAAACGAGCGCAACTGCTCTTTGTTCAGTTGCATCAGGTCAACCGGACGACCATCCACATGCATTTTAATACTGCCATCCGTGGGTTCCAGCCCGCGCAACACACACAGCCCTGTTGTCGTCTTGCCACAACCGCTTTCCCCTACCAGCCCTAGAATCTCACCATGACGCACGCTAAAGTTTACATCATCCACCGCTTTGCGTATCGAGCTTTTGCGGCGCAAGATACCAGAGTGGAGCGTGAAATATTTCTTCAGCCCATTGACCTCTAACACATATGGGTTCGTACTCGCGCTCCGGCCTTGCGTTTGGTCCTGCATTTGACTAAGCATGGGTTGCCATCCCTTTTCGGTTTGCGGCTGCTTGCTGTAACGCGCTATCTGTGGCAAGCACACAGGCGGCTTGATGGTTCTCCGTGACCTGGAACAAAGGAGGAGGCGCACCCACATCACACACCCCTGGAATCGCATGGTCACAGCGGGGATGGAAGGGGCAACCTGGCACCACAGCAAAGGGTTCAGGCACGGAGCCACGGATGGAAGTAAGGCGTCCAGTCGTGAGGGCATCCACCTTGGGAATCGAGCGCAGCAGTGCCTGGGTGTAGGGATGGCGCGGGTCGTGGAAAATGGTGTCCACGTCGGCAAACTCCACGATGCGCCCGCGATACATGACGGCGACCTCATCCGCCATGCGCGCAATCACGCCCAGGTCGTGGGTGATAATCATCACCGACATGGCATACTCGGCCTGCAACTCCTTGATTAAGCGCAGAATTTGCGCTTGGATCGTCACATCAAGTGCCGTGGTCGGTTCGTCGGCAATCAACAGCAGCGGGCGATTGCACAAGGCAATGGCGATCATGGCGCGCTGGCGCAAACCGCCGCTGAGTTGAAACGAGTAGTCATCAATTCGTTGGTCGGCGCGCGGAATCCCCACCTTACGCAACATCTCAATACCCAAGTTGCGTGCCTCGCGCTTGGAGAGGTCTTGGTGCAGGCGAATCGCTTCGGTCAACTGCTCGCCAATTGAATGCACCGGACTCAGTGCTGTCATCGGCTCTTGAAAGATCATGGCGATACGATTGCCGCGAATGTGCAGCATCTCGCGCCCGTCCTCATTGATGTTGGCAAGGTCAACAATCTGCTCTCGATTCGCCGCGTCGCCATAGCGGAAGAGAATCTGCCCGCCCATAATCTTGGCTGTGCGCGGCAGCAGGCGCATGATCGATTGGGCAGTGACACTCTTGCCACAACCACTTTCACCCACAATGCCCAATGTACCCTGGGGTTTTATGTGGAAATCCACCCCATCCACGGCACGAACAATGCCTTCATCAAACTTAAAATGGGTTTTGAGACCCTTAACTTCAAGAATGTTTTCCATAGCGTTTCTCGAGTATGTTCAGTCACTATAGGGATCGGCGGCATCGCGCAAGCCATCACCAAAGAAGTTAAAGGCCAACACCGTCAGCACCACAAAGCCAATCGGGATCAGCAACCAGGGATAAGACGCAATCGTACGCACGTTTTGTGCGTCTTGCAGCAGCACGCCCCAACTAGAAACCGGATGGCGTAACCCCAAACCCAAGAAACTCAAGACCGTTTCGCCCAAGATCATGGAAGGGACAGCCAGGGTAATCACGACGATCAGGTGGCTGGTGAAAGAGGGTAATAGGTGATGGGAAATAATCCGCCGTTCGCGCACACCTGCCAAGCGCGCGGCCATTGCAAAATCCTGTTCACGCAGCGAAAGCAATTTGCC
>CAMPHP010000258.1 GCA_946885925.1 uncultured Litorilinea sp. | reverse complement strand
CACTCCATACTGCATTGCATATGGGTGCTACTGCCATTAATGTCAGCTTTGCAGATCCGCCGCGCACCGATGGCACGATGTTATTCAGCGAGCGAGTCCTGCCCCATATAACGGCTTAATTACCCTTTGCCCATGCGCTAGAACGTTGTTGCACCCTTTATGTTGCTGAATTACGTGCATACGTTACGCAGTCTCAACCGCAATGTGCTTCTCTACCTTGCTGCGACAGCCTTGATTGGCCTGTCCTTTGATGGTGGGGTCTTTACCGTCCTTTTCAATCTCTATCTGTTACGGCTGGACTTCGGTCCAGAATTTATCGGCCAAGTCGCGTCAGCAGGATTGTTGGCCTTTGCCCTAGCCAGCCTGCCCGCAGGCACGATTGGCGAGCGGTGGGGTTATCGCGCCACCATGGTGATCGGCCTTGCAATGATAATCGCTGGCGGTCTGCTCGTGCCATTGGCAGAGTTTCTGCCGGCACGCTGGACTGGCCCATTGATCTTGTCACTTTATGTTCTGATGTATGCGGGCCTGGGACTTTACTTTGTCAACGCGGTGCCTTTTGTCATGGCGATCAGCACCGATGACGAACGCAACCAGGCATTCTCCATGCAGACCGCGCTATTGGCGCTTGCCGCGTTCATAGGCGCGCTTGGGGCTGGCTTCTTACCGCGCATCTTTGCAGCTTTGTTATCGATGGAGCCACAGCAGCCCGCACCCTACCGTTACCCCCTGCTTTTGGCTTCAATCATGCTGATTCCCTCGATCTGGTTTCTCTCGCGCGTCCGTCGCACCATTCCCGAACCTGCCACAGAGACTCTAGCAGTGGTGGCGGATCATGCGCCTAGCACGAATCCAATTACCTCTTCTCGCTGGCGTTTCGATTCACCCATTCTGGTGATCCTGGTGCTTCTCTCCACCGTGCGCTTCTTCCAAGTGAGCGGCGTGGCAACCGCCTCTACCTTTTTCAACGTATACATGGATGCCGAGTTGGCTGTGCCTACGCCACAAATTGGCCTGATTACTGCCCTTGCTCGTTTCATCGGCATCTTTGCAGCACTCACGACACCCTTCTTCGTTGCCCGCATTGGTGCACCACGCACGGTTCTGCTCGCTTCTAGCATCTCGACACTGAGCATGCTGCCACTTGCGCTGATTCCCATTTGGCCCGCGGCGGGTCTGGGCTACATCGGCGTCATGGGTATGTCCTCCATGCGCTTTCCTTCGTTCATGATCTTCTCAATGGGGTTAGTGCCTCCGAGTTGGCGCGGCACACTGGCAGGTATCGGAGAATTTTCCGGTGGCCTGAGTTTTGCGGGATTGGCGTTGCTGGGCGGCTCAATGGTAGAAGCGCAAGGCTTCAAGCCATTCTTTTTGCTGGGCGGTGCGCTTACGCTTGTGGGAACACTGCTCTTCTATCTCTGGTTCATCCTCCCGCGCGAAAAGCGAGTCCCCGCGCCCGCGTCGTAGATACCTGCACATCTCCCGGTTCCAATGGGGTCAAATGAATCTATGATAAAACTAAAGCGAGTTTATGAGGATTGGGAGGAGGATGACGGGTATCGAATACTCGTTGATAGGCTCTGGCCGAGAGGAGTCTCAAAGGAGAAAGCCCGCGTAGATCTGTGGCTAAAGGAGATCGCTCCGAGTACAGAGCTTCGGAAATGGTTCGGACATGATGTACAAAAATGGGAAGAGTTTCAAAAGAAGTATAAGAAAGAGTTGGAGACGAAAAAAGGACTTCTGGATCAGATAAAACAATTGGAACAGGAGCACTCCGTTATAACGCTTCTCTATGCAGCACGCGACACAGAGCATAATGCTGCGGTCGTTCTGCGCTCAGTTCTGGAAAAGAACGAATAAGTACACGCAATTTAGAGGACGTGCCGACAAGAAAGAGCGCCTATTTCAACAACTCAGGCAGCGCCGATATTTCCGACAGACGTACCGGGCGATTCTCCGCATGTGATCGACGTGCGGCAATACCCATCACCACCGGCGCACGCCCATCAGCACCCGTTACTGGAACCGGCTGCTCGTCCACAATGGCACGAATAAAGGCCGCCAATTCTGCCACATAGCTCTCGGTATAACGCTCCATAAAGAAGTTGAGGGGCAGATCACGCCGCACGCTCTCACCCGTGCTGATCACCGCACTGTTGGGATAATTATTGCTGGTCGCCACGCTACCCAAACTGCCCAACACCTCCACCCGCTGATCATAGCCATAGACCGCGCGCCGGCTGTTGTCAATGACACCGAACGCACCGTTGGCAAACTTGAGTGTAATCAATGCTGTATCCAGATCACCCGCCGCGCCGATAGCAGGATCAATCAGCACCGCACCTGTCGCATAGACCTCGGTTGCATCACAGCCCATCAAGAAGCGTGCCATATCAAAGTCGTGGATTGTCATATCCAAGAAAATCCCACCGGACACCTCGATATAGGCAAGCGGCGGTGGTGCCGGATCGCGGCTAATGATATGGAGTAGATGAGGCTGGCCGATCTCACCGCTGACAATCGCCTGGCGTACGCGCGCAAAATTCGCATCAAAGCGGCGGTTAAAGCCAATTTGCAGCTTCACCCCTGCCGCTTCCACCGCAGCCAATGCCGAGTCAATCTTCGCCAAAGTCAGGTCAATCGGCTTCTCACAGAAGATATGCTTCCCCGCTGCTGCCGCCTCAATGATAATCGGAGCGTGGGTGTTGGTGGCGGAACAGACCAAGATAGCATCAATATTAGGGTCATTCAGGAGCCGCCGGTAATCAGCAGTAGCATAGCCACCCCACCGGTGGGCGACCTCACCCGCAGCCGTCTCGTTCACATCTGCCACGGCGATCAACCGGGCATGCGGTATTCGTTGTACCAGATTTGCTGCATGGACGCGACCAATACGCCCCGCGCCAATCAATCCCACACCGACCGTCGAGTTGCCCATATTAAAGTCCAATGCTCAATAGGTAATCGCGGTTGCGCCGCGCGCTCTCTTTTGGCGTCCCCATTCCCGGCAACACATCTTGTTCAACGGTGATATAACCACTGTAGTTGTGCTGCCGCAGCCAGTTTGTTACTACCGGGAAGTCCACACAACCCTGTCCCAACTCACAAAAGACCCCCTGGCGCACTGCTTCGAAGTAATCCCAGTTCCCGGCACTGGCACGCTTGAGTACGTCAGAGTCACAATCCTTATAGTGGACATACCAGATGCGCTCCGCAAAACGATCCAAGGCATTGAGCAGTGTCTCGCAGCCGCCCGCCCCAAAGCTGTAATGACCTGTATCAAAGACCAGCCCCAACAGCGAAGGATCGGTCATTTCCAATAGCCGGGCGATTTCCTCTGGCGTCTCGATGAAACCAGCACAGTGATGGTGGAAGACTGTACGCAGGCCCGTTTGCTCTTTGACAGCGCGCGCCATCCGCTCTGCCCCTGCCGCGTAGATCTCCCACTCTTCGTCGCTCAGCCCCATCGCTGGCGTAATGCGTCCCGCATACAGCGTGCGTGTCACATCTGCGGCGTTATTATCGGCAAGCACCAAAAACGGGCGGACAGTAGTCTGCAATCGATCAGCGGTCGCCGCCAGCAATTTCGCCGTCTGCAACACCCTGGCTTCCCCAGCCTCATGCGCGGTAGGGTCGCGCAGTGCCACACCGACAAAGGCTCCTGTGAGCGCAAGTTGGCGTTTGGCAAACTCCTCCGCCAATGGCTCTGGCTCCGTGGGCATAAAGCCCCAATCTCCCAACTCCGATCCGGTATAGCCCGTTGCCACCAGTTCATCCAACATCTGGTGATAGGTGAAACGCTCACCTCCGGTACCATCAAACTCTAACGTTCCCCAAGAGCAGGGAGCATTTCCGACAAAGATCGACATATTGGAGCCTTGCCTTGTGCTACGGCGATGGATTTAAGAATAGACGAATAAGTCTCACGCGGAGGTACAGAGAAGAATGTAAATCATCGCTTTTCCCCTCTGCGCCCCTGCGTGAGCTACTTCTGCACAACGTGACGTAACTACATCACCTAGAATTGGCGGCTCCACTCTTGAGGCCAGCGCTCTACGACCACCTTGGTCTGTGTATAGAACTCAACCCCGTGGTGGGCTTGTGCGTGCAAATCGCCAAAGAAGCTCTCATTCCAGCCGCTAAAGGGGAAGTAGGCCATTGGTGCAGCCACACCAATGTTAATGCCGACGTTACCCGCATCCGCCGCATAGCGGAACTTGCGCGCCACCGCGCCACTGCTCGTAAAAATACAGGCCATGTTGCCATAGGCGCGGTTATTAACTAGCTCGATGGCTTCGTCAACCGTTTTGGCATGCATTAGGCTCAACACCGGCCCAAAGATCTCCGTCTTGGCAATTTCGCCACCTGGGTTTACATCTTCCAGAATGGTTGGGAAGAGCCAATAGCCATCATCATAGCCACTCACAGTGCGGCTGCGCCCATCCACCAGCACATTCGCACCTTCTTGCGTACCCTTGGCGATAAGCCCCTCAATACGCTCTTTAGATTCCTTGGTGATCACCGGCCCCATCTGCACACCCTCATCCAACCCATAGCCAACCTTGCGGTTGGCTGCGACATCAGCCATGAGTTCGTTAAAGGTATTGCGTGCGTCGCCAACTGTGATCGCAACCGATGCCGCCAGACAGCGCTGCCCGGCACAGCCAAAAGCCGAATCAGCCATGATGCGCGTCGTGGTCGCCATGTCGGCGTCGGGCATAATCACAACCGGATTCTTGGCCCCACCCTGACACTGCGCACGCTTACCACTGGCAGTTGCGCGGCTGTAAACATATCTCGCAACTGGTGTCGAACCCACAAAGCTAATTGCCTTGATTGTCGGATGGTCTAGCAGCGCGTCTACCGTCTCTTTACCACCGTTGACCAACTGCACAACCCCAGCCGGGAATCCCGACTGTTCCAACAGTTCAAAGATCAGTTGGCTGGTCACGGGAACTTTTTCGCTCGGCTTGAGGATAAAGCAGTTGCCTGTTGCCAGTGCATAAGGCAAGAACCAAAGCGGGATCATGCCAGGGAAATTAAAGGGCGTGATGGCAGCAACCACCCCTAACGGCTGACGGAACATATGCTCATCAATCCCGCGAGCAATATCCTCGTTGTTATAGCCTTGCAAAAGGATGGGCGCACCACAGGCTACTTCCACATTTTCGATGCCGCGCCGCATCTCACCTACACTCTCCGCATAGATCTTGCCACACTCATCCGTGATCGTGCGCGCAATTTTGTCGAGGTTCTCTTCCAACAGCGTCTTGAACTTAAAAAGATGCTGAATGCGGTCGCCCACGGGTGTCATACGCCAATCGGGAAACGCCTTAGCCGCTGCCTGCACCGCTGCATCTACCTCGGCTCCTGGCGATAGTGGCACAGCGGTCAACGCCTGAGCAGTAGCGGGATTCACGACATCAATATACTGGCTGCCGCTCGAACGTTGCCACTGTCCACCAATGAAGTTTAACAAAGTACCGTTGTTAGTCATCTGTTCATTCCTTGTCGAGGATGGCCCAGCCCAGGGCGGCTGGGCCACCGATTTCCAATCTTTAGGTTTTCTATACAAATTGGTTTGCGATACAGATT
>CAMPHP010000257.1 GCA_946885925.1 uncultured Litorilinea sp. | reverse complement strand
GCAGATCTACGTGCAAAAAAAGGCTGTCCACCAATGGCATCCACAATAAAAGCAAGGATGACTGCAAAGAGAAAGCCAGCAGCCAGTGCTGCTGCCACAGGCACAAACAGATCTATCGGAGGTTTAGGAGTAACTGGTGGTAGAGCCGGATTGCCCATCCGCACTTCCGAATTGCTCGAAGAGCGGAGCAGGCTTAAGTCCCGCAGTTTACTCCCAACAGTTTCATAAGTTGTCCATGCTTGATCACGTTGATAGATCAACTGACGTTCACGCGCCTTCTCCGCGCTACTCGCAGCCTGCAAGGCGCGGATTTCATTCTCCAACTGCACCATGAGTGTTTCTTGCGACTCACTCATAGCGGAATTGACCTCGTTGGACAATTGTTCGAGCGAATTGCCGGGCGTAAGCAGGTGTGCATATGCTGCCAAGACATCCGAATAGACGCCCGTACCTACCACACTTGACTGAGGATTATTTTGCACGCCTGTCAACGCTGAGAGATTGGGATCGACCACTTCCGCTTCTGATAATGTGCGAATGTTCGTATCCAGCGTGCCTATATATTCCTCCAAAACAGCGATGAGCGCCCGCGTATCAGCCAATTGCTCATCCAAACTCATCTGGATGTTTTCGAATGGCACAGTAGAAAGCAAAGGAAGTCTCGTATCTTCTTGCAAAGCAGTAAAGACAGCAAGCTTTAGCATCTGCAAAGCAGAAACATTGCTCTTGGCGGCTGCCTCACCACCACCCACGAGGCTAGCCTCCATGTTGCGTGCCTGGTCTAGTTGTATGGCTGCTGATCCACGCAGTTGGTAAAGCCGGTTGAGTGTTCCTACGTTGGCAAGAGATTGAGCTTGAATGATCTCTGATGCATGCTCTGCGGGAATCTGCGCCAACGTAGAATATAAGGACAGCCGTGCCTTATAACCCGAAGTCACCACAGCGGTAAGCATTTGTGTATGATTGAGCATGAGTTCATCACGCAATTTAGATTTTTCTAAGATCTGGCGCTCCAACGTGTCCATTTGGTTGGTTGCTACGAACTCCTCCAATGCCAACTGTGCACTCTCATACGCAAGGTGCGACTGCTCAAGCTCAGCTTCAACACTTTCGAGCATTGCCTGCGGCACCTCACCATAAAGCCCATTGACATAGGATACATACTGATCAGCCCAACTATTCGCAAGAGACGCCGCCACTTCCGGATCTACCGTTGTTGCTGTGACACGGATGATGTTGCTTGGAGACCCGCCATTCTCCGCAATCAGAAGCTTTGCCGTGATAACGTTGAGCAATACTGCTGGCGACCGTAGATATTCTGGAAGTTCATCCCCCATTTCTTCGATCACCCGATTGGCAACCACACTACTTTTCACAAGTTGGAGAAGTGACGTACGCCAGCTATTCAAATCAATTTGTGGCGTGTTGCTTGTGGTAACAACGCGATCATCTAGCTGAATATTACTGGCTAAACGCGTAATGATGAGATCCGCATCGGCGTTGTAAACCGGAGTGCGCATATTGTTGAGCGAGATAACTACAACTGCGGCAATCACGCCAGTCAATAGGGTGATAGCGAAAATTTCTCGCCACCATCTAATGAAAACGAGAATATATTGACGCAGATCGATTTCATCTGAAGGGGTAGATTGCAGGTTATCAGAGTAGACATCTGAAGTCTGTGCGGTCATAAACAAACATTTCCTCTTGCGGGTCAGGTAGAGCTAAACAGAAACGATCTTGGCTATACGATACCATGGGGCTATCCGGCATCATGAGTATCTAGCATCATGGTTGTGTGTATAGCGCCACTTATCACACAGATCGGACGTGTGCGTGCAGCTACTGCGAATCTTCTACTGCGGATCTTCTACTGCCAATAGCCTCAGCACCGTCAATATGCACCCTTGCCGCGCAAGACCACACCAATTGTTTTCCAAAGAATTTGGATATCCAACCAGAGAGAATAATGCTGGATATAGTATAGATCTTGATCGGTGTGAAGGTGCATAGGATTTTCGCTGCGCCCATTCACTTGCCACCACCCCGTAATGCCCTGCGGTACAGCAAACCGCTTGCGCTGCCAAGGTTCATAGGACTCCACCAACCAGGGTAACTCAGGACGAGGGCCGACAAAGCTCATCTCGCCCTTGAGCACATTGAACAACTGAGGCAGTTCATCAATACTTGTACGCCGGATAAAACGCCCGACGCGAGTGATGCGCGGGTCGTCAGCATGCTTAAAAAGCAGATGCCCATTCTCATCGGTTTCGCTGACCAGGTATTGCAGTTTGTCAGCATTGACCACCATGGAGCGAAATTTCTGCATGTAAAAAATACGCCCATTCTCACCGACACGAGCACTCGAATAAAGAATAGATCCCCCATCCTCCAGCTTGATGGCAATCGCCACAGCCAGCATCACAGGCCACAACAAAAGCAGCCCGATCCAGGCCAACGCCAAATCCATTAACCGTTTGCCAAAGCGTTGGAAGCCATCAATGGCCGGATCGCGCAGGCCAATCAGAGGGATCCCACCCATGTTCTCAATGGTCGCAGCATGAAAAGCAAGATCGAAATAGTCTGGCACAACATGAATGCGTACAGGTAGTTCTTGCAGCCACGTCACGAGATTGGCGAGCCGAGCATGGGCGTGCAACGGCAAGGCAAAGATAATCTCGTCTATCTCATGTTCGCGGCTGATGGTCACTGCATCGTCCAATCGTCCCAGTATCGGATACTCAGGCATACTATTAATACGATTGGGATCATCATCTAGGAACCCAACAATTTCAAATTCAGACCAATTTTGTTGCTTTAAGCGGCGGACCGTATCACAACCGATCCTGCCCGCGCCGATGACAAGCACGCGCGTGATGCCAATGCCATGATTGCGTTGAAAGCGATGCCAAGCACGCAATACAAGCCGGTAACCGATAAGTGCGACAAGGGCCAGCACAAAAAAGTAGATAAATGTTAAGCGGGACAGATCACGACGCAGGATATAGAGCAAGCCTGCCAGACAAAGGGCGGCCACGGTATGACTTAGCACCACACGCTGAATCTCTTCGATCCAGACGATGATCTTACGTGGATTATAGACAGAACCAAACTGGAAACTAATCGCCCAGATCAACCCAACCGCCAGATGTAAAACGGGCGTTGGCGTATAAACAAATTCGGGCACCCACATTGGCGAAAGATTGGGGCCGAATGGCAGAAAAAAGCGTAGACGCATCCCAGAGCCTAAGGCGACCTGCACAATCGCCATATCGATCAAGAACAAAAGGACCATGTAATTGGTTGTAAAACGCTTGAACATAGTCTCCTGTTGCTCACTTTATCTAGTGATAGACGAGCAAGTCTTCAGCCTTCTGCGGCCTGTTGAATGTAACTTTCCTTGCCGATTGTATCACCCCAACAAGAAAGGGCTGAAATGTGAGTGGAAAAGCCAAGCACAATGACCGGTAATTTAGCGATAAGTTTAGCTATATGGGATAACGGCGCAGCCCTGTCATCTGTAGAAAGACAGCCAGAATAAAGCGGGGGTTACTATATAAATACCGCTGCCACAACCGTTTGGGTTCGGAGACAAGACGAAATACCCATTCAAGGCCACTTCGCTGCATCCAGCGCGGGGCTTGCTTTTTGCGCCCCGTATGGAAATCGAAGGCAGCGCCAACACCAATCAATACCGGAGCCGTGAGTAGTTCTTGGTGGGATGCCATCCAGTACTCTTGTTTAGGAGCACCTAAGCCCACCCAAACGATGTCGGGGTGAGTGGCATTTATCTTCGCCACAATCTGAGCGTCTTCATCAGCTGATAATTCGCGGAAAGGAGGTGAATAGGCTCCTGCCACCTGCAATCCAGGGAACCGAGCAGATAATATATCCGCCAGTTGCTGTGCCACACCTTCTGCCCCACCATAGAAATAATGGCGATAGCCAAATGCAAGCGAGTATTCGCACAGAGCGAACATGAGGTCAGGGCCATAAACCCGGCGAACATGATCATGGCCCTGAAGTCGCGTAAGCCAGACAACGGGCATCCCGTCCGGCGTAACCATACCCGCACGATTATAGATTGCGCGCAGTGACTCATCACCATAGCAATCCATAATACTATGTACAGGTGTGACACAGACGTAATGAGGCGTGCGAGCCTTGATCCACTGTGAAATGGCGGCGAGGGCCAACTCCATATTGACCGCACTCACGCCGACCCCCAAGATATTGACTCGATCTGTATTACTTAAATCCGTCTTCACAAACGTCACACAGTTCCCCAAAAGATTTTACCCAAGTAATTATTGATAGCGCTCTAGATCAGCTTCTCACGTCGAAGCCACTCTACCGTCTCACCGATTCCGTGCTCTAATGTATATGGCGGAGTGCCAAACGTTTCAAATGTGGCATCGATTGGCGTCGCATAATCAGAGATCATACTCTCATACCGCGAAGAAAAGAGCGGGAAGTTGCCGCCCAAGCCATTCACCAAGTCGCCAACCAGAGCGATCGTTCGCAAAATAGGTCGAGGCACCCGGCGCGCCTTCTTGCCTGTAATGGCAACCGAAAAGCCGCTTGCCCACAGATAGTTGTCAATGTTACCGTCACCCACATAATAGACCCGTTGGTTCACCAACGAATCAGGGGCGCGCAATATCAGTTCGTATTGGTGTACGACATTCTTCACATAGCCATAGGAGCGAATCACGGCCTTGCCAGCAGGATGCACATAAAGCCCGCGCGCAAGAACATGCCAAAATTCCTTAGGATAGCGAGGATGCCAAGGTCCCCATATGTTTGTTGGCCGCACAATCGTCCAGACACACTGTAAATTTGCCGACTTGGTAAGTTTTTCAGTAAGTACTTTACTCTCACCATATACGGTATGAGGTTCATAATCGTTATCATTTTCTGGCAAATGACCTGGACGATGCACAAACTGTGTAGAGGTCATAATCAGCCGCTCCACGCTCGGACTATTTTTCACGGCGTCAAGGACATTCTTGCTCCCCTCTACATTGACAGCATAATCTTCAAGTGTCTTACCGGCAACGTCGGTGCGTGCCGCAAGATGAATGACATGCGTCGGCTGAACCTCTGCAAAGAGGGCATTCAGTGCATCCGCATCCATAATATCGCACTGTTTCCAGTACGAAGTATGCTCTTTGATATGCGGCGGAACAGAATCCACACTAATCAATGTGGGAACGTTTTTTGCAAAGTGCTCAACCAAGTTTGTGCCAATGAAGCCACTTCCGCCTGTTACCAGCAAACGCATCAATTCCCTCTTATCTACTTTTATCTGAGAGTTTTATCTGAGAGCATGTCTACAGCAGTGGAAAAAACATTCTGAAGATTTTGCTGATAAATCTCTACAGTGAAAAGCTCTTCGTAGCGGCGTCTGCCATTCCGACCCATCTCCTTACACAACGATGGGTTACAGATTAATTGCTCAAGCCTCTTCGCAAGTGCTTGCGCATCACGGATCGGAACAAGATATCCGCCTTCACCTTCAACCACAATGGATGGAGTTCCTCGCCAATGAGTCGCCACGACGGGCAGAGAAAAACTCATTGCCTCTACAAGGACAAGTCCA
>CAMPHP010000256.1 GCA_946885925.1 uncultured Litorilinea sp. | reverse complement strand
GGTTGGGCTGACTGGCGCGTTAAATCGCACAATGACTGAGGCATCGGGTGAGACTTCCCGCGCCCCTTGCACGGGAGAGACGGTTTCAACCGCGGGCAGCGGCACCACGGTAAAGCTGCGGCTATAGGTGGAGCGTAGAGTACCCTGCCGGCTGGCAGGTTGGGCCGATTCGTCCACGTTGATTAAATAGGTAGTGCCAAACTCCAACCACGCAGTTGGTGTAAAGATCAGCGTGGTGAAATTATTCTGCCAACCGATTTCGCCCTCAACGGTGCTGTTGTCTGCCTCGTTGCGCAGGCTAAAGGCATTCTCGGTGCTCTCCGGGTCCATCGGTTGGGTAAACTGGACAGTGATGACGGTATCCGGAGGGACAAGGTTGCCTGTGGGCAGGCTGTTTTCCACGATGGGTGCAGCGGTTGTGAATGTGAATTCGTAGGGTTCCGCAAGCGCAATGCCTTCAAGGTCTGTGATGTTATCAACCACTGCTGTATAGGAGGTTGCACCGGCAAAGGCGGTTGCAGGTTGGAAGGCATAGACGGAAGTGCTGAGCCAGCGGCCTTCTCCCTCTACAGGTGGGTCAAGCGTGAGCGGATTGGGCAGATCCTCTTGGTCGTCCACGCCGCTCAGCGGGACCACGGGACGATTAAAGACAATGAGTAGCTGGGTATCCGTATCTACTTCGGCAGCACCGTCACTGGGCTGGGTTGAGGTGACGAGCAAAGGCGTTGCTGCGGCGACCGCGACCTCGATTGCGCTACCCAATGGCACACCTGTTGCAGCCTGTGCCGCTCCATCTACACGCACAGTATAGCTAACGCCAGCCTCAGGGGTGGCGGTGGGCGTAAAGAGCAAATCTGAGCCTTCCACGCTGAAGCTGCCAGATAGCGCCGGGCTAATTGTCGCCCACTCAGCGGCGGAAGGGTCTAGTTCCTGATCAAAAGTGAGGATGATAGGCCCGTCGATCCATGTTTGGTCTTCGGCGGGTGTTGTGCTGATCAACACCGGCGGCAACGCATCCGTATCCTGCTGCATGGGCGCAGGTTGGATCTGGCCTGGTGCGGACGAGGCACTCGACATGCGCGCTGGCGCGGTCAGCCCCAGACCAATTGCCAATGAGGTGATAAGGACTAACACAAGGATAACGAGAGTACGAGGCAGATTGGATAAGCGACGCATATGCGAATTCCTTACAATGAACCGCGATGATTTTGGTCAGGCGGCATACAGGAAATAATGAATAAATTATAGCTTATTATAGAACAGTCTATCAGAGGATTGTGATTACGGAACCTTTACCTCGCTGGTACTCTCGCTGGCACTCTCAATGGTTTTGACGGTTGCACTGGTTTCTGTTTCAACGACTACCAGCGCTGGTGTTGTTTTTTCTACTTCACTCTGCGTGGTGCGCTGACCTTCGAGCCAGAAGGTATGTGCCCCAGGCGTAAATTCCCACCATGCGCGCAGGCGCGTGGCGTCTTGAGCTTGGGCCAACACTTGACCATCTACCACCAAACGTAGATCTGCCCAAGTTGTACCATCCGCCACATAGCCGCTGACTTCGATGCGCTGGCGGTTGCGAGGCACGCCCGGATGAATTTGATAGGCTGTGTTGGATGTGGGCTCGGCCAAGACCAACGGTCCTGTAGGCTTCACCACATTTGTTGTGGTTGTCGCCGCGGCGAGGGTGTTGACAGGCGCTATGGGAATTCCCTGGCTGACCATCCATTCGTGATATTCCGGCGGCAACGTCCAATAGACACGTTCGGTGCGGCGAGTCGTGGGCGTCTCTTGCGTGGCGGGCAAGCCACTCGCTTGGTCGATGACCACGGGAATAAATTGATCATCAACCTTGGTCGGTTCCGTACCTGCTATGAATCGCTCATTGCGAATACGTTGGCAGTGGGGGGATGGTAACAACCCGCTGGGAGCGCAGATGGCAAGCTCCACAATATCTGTAGGCCGCTCAAAGGCTGGCGGTGGAGTAGGATGGGCTGCCAGCATGAGGTCGTGCCAAATGGGGCCAGCGCCATCAATACCACTGACATCGAGCATCGGTGTGTTATCGGCATTGCCAACCCAGACACCCACCAGGCGTTCGGTTGAATAGCCTATTGTCCAGTTATCGCGCCAGTCAGTGGTTGTACCCGTTTTGACTGCGGCGGAGAAAGGTAGTTCGAGGACAGAGCCTTCACCAAAGGCCGGGATGCGTGCGGCTGGATCACTAAGAATGTCCGTGATGAGATAGGCGGCACCGGGTGATATGACCTGTGGACCCTTTTGGGCACTCATGTAGCTGGCTGGAATTCTGCCTGGTTCAATTGCCTCCTTGCCAAGCAGTGAAACCCAGTTGCCTGCTTCATCTTGGAGTTGAATGTCAAAGATAGCGCGCGTGTCGAGGCGCTGCCCATCCTGGAAGATGCCATAGGCTGTGGTGAGATCAAGCAAGTTAACTTCGCCACCACCCAGAGTCAAGGCCAGACCATACTCTTGGGTAAAGCTGCTGATCCCTGCTTGGGTTGCCAGTTGGCGGAGTGTGTCCACGCCGATATAGTCCAGCGTTCGTACAGCCGGAATGTTATAGCTACTGGCAAGCGCAGTACGCACACTAACCGGGCCATGGAAGAGGCGGTCATAGTTGAGGGGCTGGTAGGGAACGTTGCCCCCGTTCGTGTCACGCGTATAAAAGGTGACAGGCAAATCGGGCAAGATGCTGGCAGGGGTCAAGGGTGCGATGCCGATGGATTCAGCCCACTGGGGATCGAGCGCGCTGGCATAGGTAAAGGGTTTGATCGCGCTCCCCGGTTGACGTTGTGACACAGCGGCGTTGACATTGCCCTGGATAGAGGCATCAAAGTAATCTGGGCTGCCGATCATACTGAGCAGATCACCCGTGGTCGCATCCACGATGACTGCGGCTGCATTATCAACGCGGCGGTTTGGGTCGGTCTTTGCATCACAAAGACCGGGTGTGCGACAGTTGAGCAGATCAAGCCGGTAACGCAGTGACGCCTCGGCTTGCTGCTGCAAATCCAAGTCGAGTGTTGTGAGCACCCGCAACCCCCCGGCGCGTACTGTGTCCACTCCGACGCGCTGCACCACTTGATCTTGTACATACATGACAAAGTGTGGCGCGTTAATATCGAAAAGTCTGGAGCGATAGCGCAGCGGCTCGGCAGCCATCAACTCGCGTTCGGCCTGGTCTATGTAGCCTGCCTCTTGCATTAGGCGCAGAACAGTCAATTGGCGCGCTTTGGCAGCGTCGGGATTGAGCAAAGGGTTATAACCGGTGGGATATTGGACGAGTCCGGTTAAGAGCGCACATTCTGCGCTGCTTAGTTGCGCGGCAGGTTTGCCAAAAAAGACTTCTGAGGCAGCTTCGATACCAAAGGCAAAATGGCCGTAATACATTTGGTTGAGATAGAGCGCCAGCACTTCGTCTTTGGTGTAGTATTGCTCTAGCCGCCAAGCTAGCCATGCTTCGCGTATTTTGCGGCGGATGCTTTGTTCGTAGCGTTCGTTGGTGGGGAGCAGAAGATTGCGCGCCACCTGTTGGGTTAGCGTGCTTGCGCCGCTAACGACACCACCGCCTGCGCGGAAATTTTGCCAGGCTGCGCGAGCGATGGCGATTGGATCAAAGCCAATGTGATGGTAGAAGCGACTGTCCTCCGTGGCAAGGGTCGCTTCGATGCAGGCTGCGGGAAGGTCGTCGAGACTGAGATTAATCTGCTTGCCTGTATCGGGGTCCAAGACCTCATAGAGGACGCGTCCATTGCGATCCAGAATTTGCGTAGTCGGACGAATCAGGCGCTCGGATGCCGCACTCACGGGCGGCAAATCGGCCAGAAGCCATAGATATAGGCCGAGAATCGTGCTGCCGATAAGAAGCAGCAGGGTGAAGAGGCTTACTAGCCAGTATTTGCGCCAAAAGTTGTGAGTAGATGAGAAAATACGCTGTACCATATAGCTGTCAACGGAGATATGAACTGCTTTGTTCCACTGATATTTCTTTAAGACACTACGGTTGATGGTTCCAGAATGAGCTTGGACTCGCTCATTTTCCGTCAGCCAAAATGGCAGAAGATTGGGCGAACGGATTATCATGGCTGAGATAGCATTATTTAGATAGATTGAGGATAACACAGGCACTGTTTGTTCTCTGTAGCTTTGCCTGTGAAGGCTGTGCTTTCCGTTGTTGCGGAGACTCAGTGGGAAATATTTCTGCTCCCTAATTGGCGGTTTGACAGTACCCCGAATTGAGCATAGAGTTAGCTATTCAAACTACTTTTCGAAACACAAGACCATGACCAATCACACAAACGAATCCACCAAAGAGTCTGCGAACGAGCAATGTGCCCATATTGTGTTTGAAGTAGTACCGCAAGTTATGCAGAGTCTGCGCGCGGAAATGCGACGGCAACGAGGGCCAGATCTGTCAGTGCTGCAACTGCGTGCATTGGTTTATTTAGGTCGCAATCCTGGTTCGCCACTCTCTGCTTTGGCCGAACATGTGGGGTTGACATTACCATCTATGTCCAGCCAAGTATCGGGTTTAGTAGGTCGCGCTTTAATCGATAGATCTACTTCGTCGGAGGATCGCCGGTTTGTAACGCTAACGCTGACCGAGCAGGGGCAGTCTGTGTTGAAAGCGGCACACGATAATGCCCAGGCAAGTTTGGCCCAGACCTTGTCAGTCTTATCACCTGAAGAGTGTTCCATTGTCATCGAGGCGATGCAACTGTTGGCGCGTGTCTTTGCTCCACCAGCACCCGGCCAATTAGTACCCACAACTTCCTCGTCTGAAATATCATCTGAAAACCTCCACATTGAATCACCCAAAGAATCCACCATAAGCTAGATGGAGTCGTTACGAATGGCGCGTATAGATCCGCCGCGTACGCCGAACATCCCTCCGGAGATTGTGCCGTTACGAGCACGACAGGTACGAATTCCCAAGACCTTTTCGGCGCTGCGTCATCGAAACTATCGTCTTTTTCTCATGGGCCAGTTTATATCACTGGCAGGCACCTGGATGCAGATTATTGCCCAGGGTTGGTTGGTTTATGAGATCAGTGGCTCTGAACTAGCCTTGGGGCTTGTGGGCTTTGCTTCGGCAATTCCTGCGTTAATTATTTCTCCCTTTGCCGGGGTGGTCGCCGACCGCGTACCGCGCAGGTCGCTGCTGGTGGCGACGCAGACGGGTGCTATGCTCTTGGCTCTCACGCTGGCTGCACTCACCTTTGCCGGGATTGTGGAGGTCTGGCACATCATTCTGTTGGCGACTGGCCTTGGGTTTGTCAACTCGTTTGATGGACCGGCGCGCCAATCGTTTGTGGTCGAGATGGTGGGACGGGAAGATTTGCCCAATGCCATTGCGCTCAACTCAATGACCTTTAACAGCGGGCGCATCATCGGACCTGCGATTGGTGGTGCCGTGCTGGTCCTGGTGGGACCGGCATGGTGTTTTCTCCTAAACGGCCTGACCTACCTGGCGGTGATCACCGGGCTGCTGATGATGAGGCTGCCACCCCACAAAGCCAGAAGTGATAACTTGTCACCGTGGCAGCAGTTGAAAAGCGGTCTGGAGTACGTGGGCCACCAACCCGAACTG
>CAMPHP010000255.1 GCA_946885925.1 uncultured Litorilinea sp. | reverse complement strand
TTGCCTGCAATGTCCCACAACGCCAGGTCAACTACGGTGAGAACCTTGTCAGTGAGGGTGGCGAGGTTGAGCCGCTGGCGTTCCTTGAGTTGCTGCCACAAATGCTCGCGATAGTGGGGGTCTTGGCCGATGAGCACTGGTTTGATAATACCCTCTAATGTACCTTGGGCAATGCTAGCAAAGGAATAGCCTTTAATGCCCTCATCGGTGATGATGGTGGTGAGCGCGGCGGTGGCGTCGTGCTCAGGGCCGGGGTGTCCGTGACCGTCGGAATCGCGCACAATTTGCGAGCGATAGTGAAAGGTCTCGACGGTAACATCTACAATCTTCATAGGAGCGTCCTCTCAATGTTTCCTTTGGTACTTCTTTGTTGGTTTTACTTGGATTTACTGGTTGGATTTATCTGTCGAAAAAGTTGAGGTTATATCATATCTCTGGGTGGTACTGCGTTTGGCTCCAGACATAGCGTGGATTGTAACCAAACGCAGCTTGTGCACGGGCAATACTCAAGGGGGAAGTATAGCCTGGTAAGGTGTGCAGGATAGTCCTGGTGCCAAAATAGGTTGCTACGAGATCCGCCGCGGGTTGGTCGAGCACGACGCGTGCGCCAGTGATGTTATAGGGACCGGAGGGAACCTCGCTGGCTTCTATCGCAAGTCGACATGCGAGCGCTGCATCACGCGCATCAGTGCGCGTCCAGAGCAACCAGGCACCAGAGGCAGGATCCTTTGCCATTGCCTCGATCTCGGCTGCAATCTCGCTGGGCATCCGTATACCCATGAAGCGGAAGGAAAGGATGTTCAACCCAAATTGCTGGACAAAATAGTCTGCGGCTTGCTCTGCTGCAACTTTGGCGAGTGCATAACTGTTGCAAGGGCGGAGCGGGTGATTTTCGTCAACCGGGACATAGACGGGCGCGGCTTGGGCGAAGCCATAGACCTGGGCGCTTGATGCATAGACGATGCGCTGAATGCCTAGATTTGCACACGCATGAAAGACATTATAGGCACCGCGCACATTGTCTCCATAGGTACGGGTGTCGGGTACTATGCCAGCATCGGCCCACGCACCTAGATGGACGACGGCTTGACTCTTGGTATAGGTCAGAGCTTGGTAGACATCACCGGCATCGGTGAGATCGACGCGCAGAAATCTACCAGGGAGACCAGGGACAGGAGCTAGATCGGCGTTCGTGACGGTGTGACCGGCTGCCACAAGATCACGCACGACATACCGTCCGATGCGCCCACTGCCGCCAGTGACCAGGATGTTCATGGCTGCGGTTCGCTTTCTAGGTGTGAGAACATTCCCCATCGGCCGGACAGAATTAGGGAGCAATCCATACGCTAAGTTGTAGGAGATGTTCTGGTGGGTTGTTCAGACTGCTAGCACTATTATTGCCGGGAGTGGCAGCTATGTCAATAAAAGTCACATAAAAGCTTGCTACTTGTAAGCGAGCCCTAGTTAAGTAGATCCTAGTTAAACAAGTCCTAGTAAGTATGAAGGGGGACTCTCTCAAACTATTTGCTGTTGTTCGTGTTGCTGTGATAGGCTCTTAGGTGTGTCGTCTATGCCGGTTGAATTCTGTAGTTTTGTACAACCGGGTATGGCAAGCACGCAAGATGGAGGTGAACCATGACGACGGAAGGTGTAATTACGGCGCTGCAACTGCAAAAGCGCTATACAGACCGTGTCAATGTCTTCTTGGATGGTGAATACGCTTTTGCCGTGAGCCTGACCACTGCCGCAACCTTGCATAAGGGTCAGCGCTTGCTTCCAGCCGAGATTGAGGCGCTAAAGCAAGAGGGGCAAGAAGACCTTGCCTATCAGCGTGCATTACGCTATTTGGGTTCGCGCCCGCGCAGCGCAGCAGAGATTGCGACCTATCTGAAGGGCAAGGAATTTGACGAGCTCGCGATCGAGGCAGTGATCAGCCGTTTGCAGCAGCGAGGCTATATTGATGACGAAGCCTTTGCGCGCTTTTGGGTGGAAAACCGCAATCGTTTTCGTCCAAAAGGCGCACAGGCTTTGCGCTTTGAGTTGCGTCAAAAGGGCGTAGAACGGGAGACGATTGATACAGCGTTGGATGAGCAGGACGAAGATAGCACAGCGTGGGCCGCGCTAGAAGGCAAGGTCACACGGTGGGCTGATCTTGAGAAGTTTGAGTTTGAACAAAAAGCGATGGCATTTTTGGCACGCAGGGGCTTTCGCTATGATGTCTGTCGTCGCGCTGCAACTCGTGCATGGGAGGAATTGCAGGAACAGGAGAAGGACGACTAATGCTAATGCTCTTGGCCGACAATATCAATCAAAGCTTGCCCATTGGTCAGTGAAGTAATGGCTTCGATGAAGGCTGGTAGATGTTCAGTGGGGAGTTGCAGCCGGAATGCGGCATCTACTGCGTACTCTTCATTGATCAGTTCCACCTCGTACTCAGGCAATAGCCGCTTGAAGGGGGTGATCGTGCTGTATTCCATAATGACCTCTACCTGGGATTTGGGAACCCGCTCAACGGTGGGCAACTCTTTAAGTGCCAGTTGGACCCCGCCACTATACGCCTTGACCAATCCTCCCTTTCCCAACAACGTACCGCCAAAATAGCGGGTAACGACAGCACAAATGTCGCCGACGCCGCTATGTAGCAAGACCGTCAGCATGGGACGGCCTGCGGTGCCGTGGGGTTCTCCGTCGTCGCTCATGCCTATTTGACCACTTGTGCCTGGTGGTCCGATTACATAGGCCCAACAGTTATGGTTTGCGTCGGCAAACTCAGCACTGACCGCACTGATAAAGGCACGAGCATCTGCGACGGTAGGGGTGTAAGCCAGAGTTGTGATAAAACGACTACGCTTGATCTCTTCCTCGACTCGATGGGTCTGGGCAGGAATAGGATAGCGGGGTTGTGAGAGTTCCATGAGTACCTAATTAGAGCCGCCGCGAAGTTGGCGAAGATTCACGGACAGCAGGTTAGCGCCACCTATCGTCATAGGCGTCATCTTCATCGTCGTACTCAAAGTCGTCTAGTTCATCATCGTAGTCATCATCAAATTCATCATCCAGCTCATCGTCGTCCAGTTCGTCGTCTAGTTCGTCATCGTCCAGTTCATCATCGTCGAGATCATCTTCCTCATCGATTTCACTATCGTCGGCAACATTGATCACAATGATGGTGTCTTCGTCATCTAGCTCTTCGCTGTCAAGCTCTTCGTCATCATCCTCCCAGAGGTCGTCATCGTCCTCCGGGGCAAGTTCCAACTCCAAGGGGTCGGTCATGATGACTTCGAGATGTGCGCCACAATGGGAGCAAGTGACCTTTTGTCCAAGTCGAGGGCGACCTGGCACTTCAACTTCTTCGTCACATTCGCTACACGGTGCAGTAGCCAAGACAAGTCTCCTTCTTTTATGGGTGTAATGCTTCTGTGATGGGCGTAACGCACCCTATGTACTAGTTTGTTGATTGTGCCACTTGGCCGCGTGACCGCATCTCGCGAACGACTGTGACGAGAAGGGCAATCACTGTGAGTGGCATCACGACATACATGGTTATGTTGTTAAGCGTCAATAGGCTGGCAGGTTGGTTGTTGCTAAAAATTAGGTAAAGGGTATAGATGATGTAATAAACAAGAAATAGCAGGCCCTCCCAACGCGCTATGGTGCTGCCCGTAAAGAAGATAGGCAAGCACACTGCGGCAACAGCTATCATAATGGGGATGTCAAGACCTATCGCAATGGGCGAAATATTGATGCCCGTTGGTGATATCACTGTGCTTAAGCCCAATACGGAAAGTAGATTGAAGATGTTGCTGCCTACCACATTCCCCACCGCGATATCACGCTCGCCGCGGATGGTGGCGACAATGGAGGTTGCCACTTCGGGCAAGGAAGTGCCTATAGCGACAATGGTCAAGCCAATGACAAGTTCACTCACGCCGAGAGCATCGGCAATCACGACAGCGCTATTTACCAACCAGCGCGAACCCAAGACCAACATCACCAACCCTGCGACGATTAAGCCAATATTGATGAGCAGACCAGAAGCGGTTTTGGGTGGTTCAGTGCCAAATTCCTGTTCGTATTCTGCCTTAACTGCTGCTGTTTCGCGGCGACTCAGTTGGATCAAAATGATCGTATAAAGAACAATCCCCAAAAACAGAATTGCGCCTTCCCATAAGACCAAGCGACCATCGAGCGCAAAAATATAAGTTAGCGCCGATACACCAATCATAACCGGTACATCAAAGCGGATTAGCTGGAGGGAAACTAGCAGCGGGGAGATTAGCGCCGATACACCAAGGATAAATAGAACATTGAAGATATTGCTACCAACAACGTTTCCCAGTGCGATATCGGCTTGGCCTATCAGCGATGATTGAATGCTGACTGCCAGTTCAGGAGCACTGGTTCCAAAGGCTACTACGGTAAGACCAACGACCAATGGCGAGATGCCTACAGCCGTTGCAAGCTTGGATGCGCCGCGGACTAACGCTTCTGCACCAATGACCAACAATACGAGGCCAACGACAAGTTGACCCAAGACGACCCAGTTCATATGATGTTTGTTCTCTCATCCTGTGTTTATGATTCTACCTTATCCTATCTTGTCCGATTATAATAGATGCTATACAACTTGAGGTAATATTCCATCCTGGCTGTAGACTTGACTTCTTACGACAGCGCACTTGAGTCTTGAAATTTGCCAGAATGGTTCCTTTTGTCGTATCTTCGCTCTACCTGTTGTCGAAGTCCAAGTAGTTTTAGCAATCTCTGAATTGAATCAAACGTAGTCGGCCGCACGTTCAATGCCAACCTGTTTCTCCGGATGAGAGTTCATCTTCTTTGGTGAGCATTGAAGGGTACGTTGACAAAGCTAGAGCACCAGGCTAAAATTCTTGTCATGATGAATTCCCGACAGGACAATCCTTTGCAATCCACTTCTCTTAGCACCTATATTGGCTATATCACAGGGCCGCGGGCAGAGCAGCCTGTGGGCGTGCGTGTGGTGGAGCCGCCTCCTGGCACACGGCAGAGCCAACGGGGTAACCTCTATTCAGTCGTTGAAGTAACGGGTGAACATCCCGATCGCGCAGCCATTGTGGATCGACTGCTGAGTGAGGTCCAGCGCGTTTATTATACGGCCAAGGGCAGTCAATCCCAGGTGATGGTGGAGGCATTACAACAGACCCAGCAGTTACTGCGCGAGGTCAATGCCCACACGCCGCAATACCCTTTACAGATGGGCATTATATGTGGCGCGCTGCTTGGTGGTAAGCTGCTCCTGGCGTGCAGTGGTACAGCCTTTGCCTTGGTGCGCGCCAGTGATCGAGTGCATATGTTCCCATCGGACCCAAGCACCACTATGGGCAGTTATGGCACTGCTCCTGTTGAGGTCTACCGCCAAGATGTGCAAGCCGATGATGCCTTGTTCCTGGGCGGCGGTAGTTGGCTGCGTCGCGTGCCGACCCGTACCCTTGCTGGCATTGTTGCCTATACCAATGCCGACAATTGTACCGAAGCTGCCGATGAACTTTTTGACCAAGCTGGTCAGATTGCGTTGCCTGGTCTGTTGATTGTATTGGGAGTGAATCACGAGCCGCCGCGTGCGGGTGGCTATGGAG
>CAMPHP010000254.1 GCA_946885925.1 uncultured Litorilinea sp. | reverse complement strand
GCTCTGTACCACAGCAATTGTTTGAGGATGGCACTTGTCAGAGACAAAAAAGGTGTTGGCATTGCCGCGCTTCTGGGCGCGCTTGCACATGGTCATCGCTTCCGCCGCTGCGGTTGCCTCATCCAAGAGTGATGCGTTGGCAATATCCAGTCCGGTCAGGTCCGAGACCATCGTTTGGAAATTGAGCAAGGCTTCCAAACGCCCCTGGGCAATCTCTGGCTGATAGGGAGTATACGCAGTGTACCAGCCGGGATTCTCCACAATATTGCGGAGGATCACGCCCGGAGTCAGCGTGTCATAATATCCCATGCCCAAATAGGAACGATAAAGCTGGTTCTTGGCAGCGATGGTGCGTAATTCGGCCAAAACCTCGCTTTCGCTACGCGGCCCTGCCATTTGCAGCGGGCGGCGCAGGCGAATGGATGGCGGAACTGTGGCATCGATCAGTTCATCCAATGTTCGCACGCCAATAGTTTGCAGCATCTTTGCCACATCTTGAGGCGTGGGGCCGATATGGCGTCGGACAAAATCATCTTGGGGCGCAAGCAATTCGCGCGCAGTCAGTTCACGCCCAGCGTGGTCTCCGCCCGCACCATTCGTGTGGTTCTTCACCTCTGGTCGAAGGGTGGCTTCCATCTCTAGTATCTCCTTCTGCAACCTTTAACAGGTTGGTGATTTAGAATGTTGCCAACAAAAACGGGTACCCCAAAGGAGTACCCGTAGACTCTGTCGCAGACCTGAGAGATTGCCTCTGTTTCGATCCCCATTGATCCCGTCCAGAGGTTGCCCCGTCGGTGTTTCCGATCAAACCAGAACACTTTCCAGAGTTGCCTAGCCGTAACGATCCCTTTGCCTGAGAGGGTCATCGGAACAGCGTGGCTCTGTCCAGACTTGCACCTTCGGCGGCCCATTTTGTATCATCCTTATAGCTTATCTTGAAGCAGATAAACTTTTCCAGATAAACAGGCACTCTCTCGTCACAGTATATCAGCTCATCATTCAATTGTACCCTGATCATACCACGGTATAGGGCCAAGAAAAAGTCAGAAAGCTCCCACGCGCCACTTGAGTGTCCTCAAGGAGAGCTTGCTTTATGAAGAGCTTTTGTGTTCCTGCACAACCCCATTAGTAGACAGAGCAAAGATAAGTCCTGGTGGTTAGGATAAAACCTATACCAAAGACCGGGTGAGCCGTGCCGCCGTTGTTATACAGTAAATGCGTTATACAGTAAATGCATTCGTGAGCAGTGACACAAATATTTATTCTCTAAGCATCCATTCCAGTCGCAATATGTGCCTATATGACCACCCATATTCAACAGCCTATTTCATTTGCCGCTCGGAGGCCCAGGATTCGCCTCTGGTATCTCATCTTTGTCCTGCCGATTATAGCGGCGATGGCTTTTGCCATCTTCCAGCCGATTCAAGTCTTGCCGCGCATTAGCCTCGCTCCAGGCTACTCCTTTATTGACCAAGACGGCAATCGCTTTACCAACGAAGATTTACGCGGCAGTTTGGTGCTCTATACATTCACCCACAGCCGATGTGCGGCTCCATGCGTTTCTATCAGCACAACCCTGACTGCCTTGCAACCAGCACTGGCAGAGGTAGACACGGGTGACATTCCACTGCAATTTGTTAGCATCTCGGTTGACCCGGACCATGACACGCCTAGCATATTACGGGCCTATGCCGACAGCCTAGGTGCGGATACCGATCGCTGGCACTTTGTCACAGGTGATGCCAACCAACTCAAGAACGTCATCGGCGCAGGTTTTCGCACTTACTACGGTGAAAACAGCCAGGGCAACCTCACCGTCGATCCTGTCTTTGCCCTTGTTGATGGCTGGGGCGTCTTGCGTGCAGTCTATCGCACCGCGACTCCCGACGTTGAAATCCTCAAGCGTGATCTGCGGCTCGTTGTGCAAGAAGTACAAAATAGCACAGGGGTGAATCGCTACGCCTATGAAGCCGCTCATCTATTTCTATGCTATCCCAAGTAATCGCTATCCCAAGTAATCACTGCCAGTCTGGTCACTATCAGGTATATCAACCTGTAAGATCAATATCAATGCTCAATGTCACTCAATATCAGTAGCATCAGTCGCCTATTCAATTACGAAATGAGGAGGTTCAAGCTGTGAAAGGCCCAGATACACCGCAGGGCACAATCGCCCTTATGCTGGTCTATGCCGTCATCATCATTGCTCTCTGGTCGAATGTCTACCTAACCATGATCTCCAGAGGAGTCACCCAATGAGTGACCATCCACAAGTACCGAATCCAGAACACGGGCACGACGGAGGCGGAGCCGTTGTAGCCACTGCCGATATGCTCCATGTTGATCGCTATGAAGGTGCCTGGATGCGGATCTCGCTGGTCGTCCTGGTTGGCTTTTTCCTTGCCGTCACCGTCTCTGCCTTTTCCGTTGGCTTCCAAGTGCCGGGTGTCTACCAACGCGTCGATCCTGCTACGCTGAATTTGCCTGACAGCCCCTTTGCCAATCCAGAGGTACGCGAACTGGCTCCTGGTAAATATGAAGCCTATATCCGCGCTCAAATCTGGCTCTTTACCCCTGGCGAGATTCGCATTCCAGCAGGCTCCACCATTACCTTTTATGTCACCAGCCAAGATGTCCAACATGGTATCAAAATTACAGGCACCAACATCAACATGATGATCTTGCCTGGGCAAATATCCACATTAACGGCGACCTTTGACGAAGCTGGAACCTACAACTTTGTCTGCCATGAATATTGTGGAGTCCAGCATCACACGATGTATGGTCGCATCATTGTTGAAGAACCCGGTACGCCCGCAGCAGAAGCTGCCGCCTATGGCCCTGGGCAATAGAATCATCATTTAAGGAGCGAAACTTTCATGTCAGTACAAGCGATACCAGCGGCTACCCAGACGGCGCAACCTGTCCCTGTACCGCTGACCGAGGCGGATCATAAGGCGATTAACCGGCTCACTGGTTGGAACATCGGCATCGCCATTGGTGCGCTGACCATCGGCGCATGGCTTGGCGTCCTCCAAGGGCTAGAGCATACGGGGATTGACCTTTATCGATATCTCGCCCCGGGCCTCCAAAGCTACTATCAAGGCTTGACCATCCACGGCGTGCTCAATGCGCTGGTCTGGACAACCTTCTTTATTTGCGGCTTTTTCACCTTTGTCGTTCCCAACAGCCTAAAGCGCCCAATGCGTTATATGTGGCTCAACAACCTCGCCTTCATCGTCATGGCGGCTGGATTGTTGTTGACAGCCTATCCACTGTTGATGAATCTCGCCACAGTTCTCTACACCTTCTATCCCCCGCTCCTTGCTGACTGGACTTTCTATGCCGGGCTTACTTTGGTGGTAGTCGGGTCGTGGATGGTCGGGTGGGCGCTGCTCTTTACCTATGGCGCATGGCGTCGAGAGAATCCTGGCACCCGTACACCCTTCTTGGCGTTGGGCGCGCTGATCACAATGGTCATGTGGCAGCTTGCTACGCTGGGCGTGGCTGCCGAAATTCTGTTCCTGCTGCTGCCGGGTGCGTTGGGCTGGACAGATGGTGCCGATCCGCTGCTTTCTCGTTCGCTCTTCTGGTATTTCGGCCACCCACTGGTCTACTTTTGGCTGCTGCCAGCCTACCTTTCGTGGTATGGCATGTTGCCCGCCCAGACCAATGGCAAGATGTTTAGTGAACCATTGGCACGTCTCGTCTTCTGGCTCTTTTTAATTTTGTCAGTGCCCGTGGGCTTCCATCACCAATACGCTGACCCTGGCATCCCCAACATCTGGAAATTCATCCATGCCACATTGACGCTGAGTCTGGCTTTCCCCAGCCTATTAACCGCCTTCACGGTCACTGCCTCGCTGGAGATCGGCGGGCGCGCCCGCGGCGGCAAGGGCTACTTTGGCTGGATTCGCAAACTGAATTGGGGTGACCCATCCTATACTGCCCAAAACCTAGCAGCTATCCTCTTTGCCTTTGGCGGCATCAGCGGTATCACCAATGCGTCCTACAACATGAACATGGTGGTGCATAACACTGTCTGGATTCCGGGACACTTTCATCTCACTGTTGGCGCAGCCACCACGCTCACCTTCTTTGGCATCCTCTATTGGTTGCTGCCCAAGTTGACCGGCAAAAAGCTCTTCACCCCAGCGCTGGCGTTGGCGCAAGCCTGGACATGGTTCTTTGGCATGGCGCTCTTTGCCAACTCCTACCACTTGCTCGGTCTCAACTATGGCGCGCCACGCCGCACAGCGTTGGGATCTGTTCCCTACGCCATCCCGGAATGGCGGCCTTACCTGCTGGAGTCAGGGCTGGGCATAGTCCTGCTCTTTATTAGCGCAACGCTCTTCTTCCTCGTCGTCTTTGGCACAGTACTGATCCCAGGTCGCAAACTCGACAAGCCAGTCGAAATGCCTGTAGCAGTGCCCCTCAGGGACGAACCGGCTCCGGCTTGGCTTGATAACTGGGCCCCCTGGGTCAATGGTGCAATTGCGCTGATCATTCTGAGCTATGGTCCCATGCTCTTCCGGCTCATTCGCGACGCGCAGAACATCCCCTTTGCGCCTCGCCTTTGGTGACGCACGAAAATAAAAGAGGTCTCACGCAGAGGCGCGGAGAAGGTAACTCTCCGCGCCTCTGCGCGCCTGTAGGACTCCCGGCGTGAGGCTTCATGTCCGATTCTCTGCGTGTGACTGCCCCATCTTAACTGAAATTGCCCTCTGTTTTTAATCCAAATTAAATACAAAGCCGCTTTCCTCCTTTATCCTAAAAACAGGCACGGATAGAGAATCCATTTTGCCCAGAGTAAAAAGGCTTACTCTTCGCCCGCTTCTTACAAGAAGCAGACAAGATTAGCCCAGAGCGAACTGGCAGCGCAATCAGGCGCAGATCGTCTAGGAATATTGCTTTATGACTTCACAGTGGATGCCTCAAATTGACCAGAAGAGTTGTACTGGTTGTGGTGAATGTATTGTCCGTTGTCCAACCGATGCGTTGGGCTGGCAGGGAAATAAGGCTGCGCTGGTGCAGCCTGACCTTTGTACCTACTGCACCCTCTGTGAAGATGCTTGCCCAGTCAACGCCATTGAATTGCCGTATTTAGTTGTGATGGGTGCATCAAAGGAGATGCAAAATGAACAAAAAAACTAACCCCAACATCGTGACAGCATTCTTGTTCGGACTCGCAATCCTGGTTCTGATTGCGGTGCCCATCAGCGTACGGTTTGTACCGAATCGAGTTACGGCGCAAGAAACAGCCACTGCTGCCGAGGCTGGGCCAGTCGTCCAAGTAGCAGACAACCAAGTGGCAGATGCCAAAGCAGATGTGGCCCAGGCTGAAGTGAAGATAGTGGAATATACAGTGCGGACACAACTGGGTGGTAATCCCACGATGGCATTCGTTGGCGTTGGTGGAAGCATTGATGGCGTTACCAACCCAGAACTGACAGCCAATGTTGGCGATACCGTCCGCATCACCGTCATCAATGGTGACGGCGCGATGCACGACTTCGCCGTGCCCGAGTTCGGTGCCCAGTCCGACCAGCTGGTCGGCGAAGGCAGCGCGACCACCGTCGTGTGCCGCGCGACCAAGGCCGGCACCTTCGAATACCTGTGCAC
>CAMPHP010000253.1 GCA_946885925.1 uncultured Litorilinea sp. | reverse complement strand
AGCTATCAGATCGCGGGCGATGGCGTGACCCTTGGCATCCTTTAGGTTGAGCGTAACACTCTCCTTATTGCGGTTCGCACAAAGAAAGTAGGCACTTTCGCCATTGGGGGTGAAGGGCGGTCCCCAATGGCGGGTATCATCCCCTCGGCCTGGTTGTTCAATTTTGATCACGCGTGCGCCTAAGTCACCCAAGAGCATAGTAGCATAGGGACCAGCTAGCACACGCGATAGATCAACTACGATAATACCGTCTAATGCACCAGTTATAGCCATTGCTCTTACGCCCAGCGAATTAGTCCTGGCTCTATGGGGTGAATCTGATGCTCGCGATGTGGGAGAACCCGAGACCCCACGACGATTTGTCCGCTGCGCTCTGGTGTGAAGGCAATTGAATAGATGTGCGCGTTGCCTTCTTGGCCGACCTGATTCATCGTTAGGATGAGAGGGTTGGTGATCTGTCCATCGGCTCCTTGGGGGCCTGCAACGAGTTGTACGACAACATCCGAAGTGGGGATGCCATCAAGCCAGACCTTTGTTTGAAGCGGCATTGGGTCTCCCACGGTGGCAATCTGGGTAGGCAGTGGGGCCATTTCTGCACGGACATTATGCCAATGATTGCGTATATTGGCTCGCCATTTTACCATCTGCTTGGCTAGCGCCCAGCCGTCAGCCTTATAGAGTTCGCCTTGATCAGCAGCGGGCAGATAGTATTTTTCGATATACTCAATTACCATGCGGCGCATGCTAAAGCGAGGGGCACAGGAGCGAATTGAGTTTTTCATGATCCGTACCCACCTCGAAGGAATGTCGGTAACAGGGTCGCGTGTGTAAAACGCGGGGATGATTTCGTCTTCAAGTGTGGTATAGAGACTATAGGCGTCGGCCTCATCCTGGGTAGCTGTGTCTTTGTATTCGCGCTCGTCGCCAATGGCCCAGCCATTGGTGCCGTCGTAGCCCTCTGCCCACCAGCCATCTAAAACGCTAAAGTTTGGAAGACCACTGAGCGCAGCCTTTTGGCCGCTAGTTCCACTTGCCTCACGTGGGCGGCGAGGTGTGTTAAGCCATACATCCACGCCGGAGATCAGTTGGCGTGCAATGTTCATATCGTAGTTTTCCAAGAAGATAATCTTTCCCGCAAACTCTGGTCGCTGGCTGATCTCATATACTTTCTTGATCAATGCCTTGCCTGGTTCATCGTCAGGATGGGCTTTGCCACTAAAGATGATCTGGACAGGGTGCTCTGGGTCATTCAGAATGCGCTTGATGCGCTCTTCATCATGAAAAATAAGAGTTGCGCGCTTATAGGTGGCAAAGCGACGTGCAAAGCCGATTGTCAAGGCATCCGGAATAAGAACCTGGTCAGCTCTGGCAACGCGTTGGGTGCTTTCGCCGTGGCGTATATATTGCTGGCGAATCCGGCGTCGCACAAATTTAACCATCTTTTCCTTTAGTCCCTGGTGGACCGACCACAATTCACTATCGGGGATATGCTCGATGCCCTCCCAGGTCTTTGGTTCTTCTACATGCTCCGGCCAACTCGCAGGTAGGGAGCGTGAATAGAGTTCTTTTAGTTCGTGTGCCAGCCATGTCTGCGTGTGGACGCCATTGGTGATCGACCCGATTGGAACCTCTGCGGTAAGTGCCTCGGGCCATAGGAAATGCCACATGTTCCGGCTGACTTGCCCATGCAACTGACTCACACCGTTGGCAAAGCCGCTCAACCGCAGAGCCAAAACGGTCATGCTGTATTGGGGTCCCCAGGGCAATTCCTGGCGGGCAAATTCAATAAAGCGCTCGCGGTCTATTCCTAACTGCCCCCAATATTGCCAAAAGAACTTATCTATCAACTCGAAGGCAAAGGAATCATTGCCTGCAGGAACTGGCGTGTGGGTCGTGAAAAGCGTGTTTGAGCGTACCGCTTCTACTGCTTCATCAAAGGTGAGTCCCGATTCTTGAACCTTGTGGCGCACCCGTTCCAAGCCTAAAAAAGCGCTATGTCCCTCATTCATGTGCCATACAGCAGGGTTGTAGCCCAAGGCAAATACAGCGCGTACACCACCGATGCCTAATACGATTTCCTGGCTGATGCGCATCTCTCGGTCACCACCATAAAGCCGTGCGCTGAGTTCTCTGTCCTGCGGCACATTGCGCGGTACATCGGTGTCCATTAGGTAAATGGGGGTGCGCCCGACCTGGATGCGCCAGATCTTGGCATAGACCGTGCGGCCTGGCAGATCCACACTGATCAGGAGTTCGTGCCCTTGTTGATCTAGGGCTGGTTGCGCTGGGACTTCAGCAAAGTCGATCTTTTCGTACTCGGCTAGTTGGTGCCCTTCAGCGTCAATGCGTTGAGTGAAGTATCCTTGTGGATAGAGGAAACCTATGCCAATGAAAGGCAGTCCCAAATCGCTAACAGCCTTACAATGATCCCCGCTTAATACACCAAGACCTCCACTGTAGATAGGTAGAGCTTCGTGTAGACCGAACTCGGCACTGAAATAGGCTATGGTCTGATCCTTCTTATCCCCATGATGGGTACCATACCATGTTGGCGTGCTAGGATCCATGTAGTGATCGAAGGCCGCTAGTACTGCGTTGTAAGCGGCAAGAAACCCGGGATCACTTGCCGCCCTGTCTAGCGCGGTTTGTTCAACTCTGTGGAGCAATTTAATCGGGTTATGGTTAACTTCTTCCCATAGCGTTTGATCCAAGCTGCCGTATAGGAGTTGGGCTTCCGTATTCCAACTCCACCAGAGATTATAGGCTAGTTCTTCAAGGCGCTGAATCGCGCTAGGTAACCGGGGGCGAACTGTGATCTTGCCTAGATTCATGCATGAATTCCTTTTCGACTACACCCTATTCTTACGGGTATTACGAGACTTTATGAGTATCACTACTCAATGGGGTCTAGCGCGCAACCCGCACAGAGGCTGGGTTGCGCCAGTAGCGACCGTCTTTTGCAAGTAGCTCATCTGCCTCTTTGGGACCCCAGGTGCCAGCAGCATATTTTGGCAGTTTAAGCACCTTACCCTGTTCTTTGGCTTCATTCTCTTGCATCTGCCATCCTTCAAGGATGCGGGTGATACGATCCCAAGCCAACTCTACCTCATCACGCCGGATGAAGAGTGTCGTATCCCCCAAAATTACATCTAATAAGAGGCGTTCGTAGGCATCGGCGGATGGTTGGGTGCCGAATTTCTCCCTATAGGAGAAGTCCATCGCTACCCGTTCCATGAGCACGGTTGGCCCAGGGCGCTTGGCATCAAAGGATAGGCGAATTCCTTCGTCTGGCTGGATGCGCAGCGTAAGGACGTTGCTGTGTGGTACCTTGTTGCCGATCTCTTCAAAGAGCATCAATGGAGGACGACGGAAGATAATGTTGATTTCAGTCAGCTTTGTCGCCATTGCCTTGCCTGTACGCAGATAGAAGGGGATTCCCTTCCATCGCCAGTTGTCCACCTCCAGCTTGAGGGCAACATGGGTCTCGGTGATAGAGCTGGATGGGACGCCTTTTTCGTGTAGGTAACCCTGTATCTCTCTGCCATTACTCACACCAGAGCTATATTGTGCCCGAACAACTTGCTCGTCAACTTTTTCGGGGTC
This sequence comes from uncultured Litorilinea sp., assembly GCA_946885925.1. The sequence goes on along the minus strand of CAMPHP010000253.1, from coordinate 2,028 downwards.
GATTGGACGAAGTGCGCGCAAGACATTGACTTTCTGGTCACGTACCGCCTCGGCTTCAAAGGCATAGGGCGGCTCCATCGCTGTGAGTGCCAGGAGTTGCAGCATGTGGTTCTGGACCATGTCGCGGATAGCGCCAGACTTATCATAATAGCCACCACGATCCTCAATGCCTAACGCCTCGGCTACCGTAATCTGAACATGATCAATATAGGTCCGGTTCCAAATCGGTTCAAAGATGCCATTACCAAAGCGGAAGACCAAGATATTCTGGACTGTCTCTTTGCCCAAGTAATGGTCAATTCGATAGATTTGGTCTTCCCGAAAGAGGTTATGGAGATGCTGATTGAGGGCGCGTGCACTCTCTAGATCGTGACCAAAGGGCTTCTCAATGACAATGCGTCGTTGATCTTCCATGTCCGCACGGCACAACCCCACTTCATAGAGCAACGTCGTGATCGGCTCAAAGACAGAGGGCGGCGTGGCTAGATAATAAACGTGGTTGCCATTTGTGGGGCGCTGTTTTTCGATCTTGGAAATGCGATCGGCAAGCTTCTCAAAGCTCTCTAGATCATCATAGTTGCCCGCCTGGTAAAAGAGACCTTGGGAGAATCGATGCCATGTGTGATCGTCTATCCCGGTTAAGCCATATTCTTTGACACCTTCGCGCGCCAGCTCGCGGAATTCCTCATCTGAGTATTGCGTGCGTGCGAAGCCCAAGACAGTAAAGTTAGGAGGCAGGAGGTTTTGGTAGGCCAGGTGATAGAGTGCCGGGATTAATTTGCGTCTAGCCAAGTCGCCCGATGCACCAAAGACGACCAACAACACGGGTTGTTCAATACGTTTCATGGAGGACCTTGTCCCAGTTTGCTTGCTGGATTAACTTGGAATCGCAGTTCCAGTGGCTTCCATTGTGTTTATCTTCTCTACACGTCGGATAAAGCGGGCTTCCTCTTGAAAGCGAGCATTGATAAAGAACTGCACAATCTCGCGGGCAAGTGCCTCACCGATAATCCGAGCCCCAAGACATAACACGTTCATTCCATCATGCTCTACACCCTGATGGGCACTATAGGTGTCATGGGCAATACTGGCCCGCACGCCGTGTATTTTGTTCGCTGCAATACAGACACCAACACCACTGCCGCAGAGCAGGATGCCACGTTCGGCAACACCGTCTTGGATTGCACGACCTACAAAACCAGCGTAATCAGGGAAGTCAACCGACAGAGGTTCATTTGTGCCATAGTCAATTACTTCATGGCCCAAACGATTTAGCTCGTCTATGACCGCAGCTTTTAGTGGAAGTCCGGCATGATCAGTACCGACAGCAACTTTCATATGTTCTCCTTGTCCATGTGGCGAGGTGATCCAGTTGGTTGCGTCTAGCCAACTGGATCACCTTTGCCTGTGTCAACCTATGGGGTCAAACGCTGATAGCTCATGACCGGACCTTCAACCCGCACTTGCACTGGTTGACCAACTGCGAAATGATACATTGGCCCAAGTCGTGCGTCAACCAGTAAACCTGAACCAAGCTGAACCGTAACAAGCTGGTCATGACCAAAAAAAAGAATATTGCGAACTCGATTGGGCGAATCAACAGCAGCTGGCATGACAGCCACGTTTTCGGGTCGAATGAGGACATCAACCATACCGTGGTTCTCAGTAATCAGTTCCAACGTGCCAAGTTCACATTCTACTCGCCGTCCGCTGGCAGAGCCAACTAGGAAATTAGCGTCACCCAAAAAAGCCGCCACATCTCGGTCGACTGGCTGACGGTAGAGTTGTTGCGGGCGGGCCACTTGGCGGACTTTACCGTCAATGAGTACTGCTACAACATCAACCAAGCTCAATGCCTCTTCTTGATCGTGGGTGACGAATATTGCTGTGGCGTTGGCTTGGCGCAAGATGCTGCGCACTTCTGCACGCACGCGTACGCGCAAGCCCGCATCAAGGTTACTAAATGGCTCGTCCAGCAGAATCAAATCTGGCTCTGGAGCCAGCGCGCGGGCCAGCGCAACGCGCTGT
>CAMPHP010000252.1 GCA_946885925.1 uncultured Litorilinea sp. | reverse complement strand
CCCCTAGAGTTGGTGTCCACGAACAATGAAGTTGCGGCGCAAGCCATTGCTGCCCAAGAGGAATTCTTGGCAGCCGTAGGCGAGCCTCCTGTCTTCCAAATGACAATTGCCTATGCGCCGGATGGCACCTGGGCGATTGCAGACGTAGACCAGGCCGAATGGAGCCAACTGCTCCCCGTACCCTTGGACATGCTCAACCTGCCAGCAGAGACGATCCAGGGGTTAACCGCAGCGGGCATCACGGAAATTGGGCTTGCCACCAATGCAGATGGTATCTTCCTCTCCATCAATGGTGAGACGCTGCCCTATATCACCTGGGCAGACGGTCGGGTGAATCAACTTCTGGTTTTGGCCGAAGAATCAGGATTGCTCGCCCAAATTACGGGTAACGATCCCAACATGCCCGCCATTTTGGACACCGTGCAAAGCCTGCTCCCGGCAGTGCAAGCATCTGAAGTAAGCGTGCGCGTCACCTTCTCCTAGGAAACTCGTACACACTAGATCCGGTAATTGTAGATCCGGTCAGTGTATGGCCCCGGACAAAAGAGCATAGCTCATCCTAAAATTCCAGGATGAGTGGTTAGGCAACAAAAGGCCCCTCTGGTTCAGTCGGATGTGCAAACACCGAAAGAAACCAGAGGGGCCTTCCCTCTGTTGGTAGCCTATATTTACGCGTAGCGCATATCACATCACGCGCTTAAAACCACAATGCCCACAGTCTTGGCATGAAGATCGAAGCAGCCACAGCAATGCTTCCCAGCACAGCAAAGATCATCGCTCCTGCCGCGGCGTCCTTGGCGATTTTTGCCAGCGGATGATAGCCAGGTGAAATCAAATCGACTACAGCTTCTATAGCCGTATTCACTGCTTCAAGTGCCAGCACTACCGCCACAGTCAGCCCCAACAGACCCCACTCTAGCGCGCTAATTCCAAACCACCATCCCGCAACTCCAACCGCGCTCAACGCGGCCAATTCGATCCAGGCGTTGGGCTGAGTACGTAGCGTATAGGCCACTCCCGCTAACGCGGCGCGTAGGCTCAACACGCGCCCGTGCCAAAAGTTGATGTTGGTACGGTAATTAAGCGGCTGTGGCGTAACGGCGCGTGCCGTAGAGGGCAGGGTAGAGCGCATAGCAGTAGGAGCAGCATGTTTCACGGCAGATTTAGGCATGATGGTAAACGGGTAACGTAATAGCGAGTCTATTGGCAAAATTGGTTATGGCAAAATTGATCATGTCAAAATTAGTCATGAGAGTCATAGTGACGCTTAGAGATGCCCTTATCGCCCAATTGGGCGAGCACCTTCTCTTGGCGTGCCCACATCGCGGCTTCAGCCTCTGGCGTGTCATGGTCCTCGCCTAATAAATGCAGTACCCCATGCACCACCATCAAACGCAATTCGGCAGCGGGGTCGTTCTCAAAATGCGCTGCCTGCTGCATTGTATAGGGATAGGCGATGATGACATCGCCTAGATAACGGTCCAACTCAGCAGCCAATTCTGGCGGCACAGCCAGATCCTCATCCCCTTCTTGGCTGGCAAAGCTCAGAACATCGGTGGGCGCATCAATCCCACGATACTCTCGATTCAACGCTTGCACTTCCTCATCGCTCGTAACTACGATGGTGAGTTCAGCCTCCTCGATATCATAGGATGCCAACGTCGCTGCCGCGGCAGCGCGCAAATTTTCCTCATCTACATGAGGAATGTATGCTTCGTCGATCTGTACATCAATGCTATAGCGATTGTCAGTCATCAATCACCAGCCATCTACCATAAGGCCGAATCGGAGGCAGGAATCCGGGCACGTGCTTCATCAACAACGGCTAGACACCAGCAGGCTCTTCCATACCACCGGGCACTGGCAAGGTTGGGCTCTTACCGTTGGCTTCACCAACACTCTCCTCTTGCACAGCTTCCGGCACGGGAACATGGCTCTTGGGCTTCTTCACCGACTCGGGGTATTGGATGCGCGGATGGTGGACACCCTGAAGCACTTGCAGGAAGATCTCTTTGATCGTCTGAAGTTCACGAAAGGTCAGGTTGCTCTCACTCAATTCGCCTTCGGCCACACGCTCGTCAATCAACCGGTTGACCAACAGTTCAAGTTCTTCACGCGTGGCAGGGCGCACAGCGCGCACCGCAGCTTCGCACATATCTGCCAAGAAGAGAATTGCTGTCTCTTTGCTGCGCGGGCTAGGGCCGAGATAGGAGAAATTCGCAGGATCAACCACCTCGTTTTCCCCAGCTTCGCGCTCAGCCTGCACATAGAAGTACTTGACCAAGGTGCGCCCGTGGTGCTCACGAATAAAGTCCTGAATACGGGGTGGCAAACGATATTTGTTCGCAAGGTCAATGCCATCACTGACATGGCTGATGATGATCTGCGTGCTGGTCAGTGGGTCAAGCTTGTCGTGGGGGGAGGATGTATCAACGATGTTCTCGGCAAAGAAATAGGGACGTACTGTCTTGCCGATGTCATGGTAATAGGCTCCCACACGCGTCAAAAAGGCATCTGCACCAATCGCCGCCGCCGCACGCTCGGCCAAGTTACTGACGATAATCGTGTGGTGATATGTACCTGAAGCCTTGAGCAAAAGTTGGCGCAAAAGGGGATGGGTAGGCCGGCTAAGTTCGGTCAATTGCAAACTGGTGGTAATACCAAAGAGATTGCCCAAGACCAGATAACCAATGAGCGCGATGCTGGCAGAAAGCCCACCATTGAGAAAGACCACCACATGCAGTTGAATCAGGCGTGCAGGCGTGTATTCCTCAAAAGGCAGACGGTAAGCCGCCATAACCAGCCAATTGATCACTGCTACGGCCAAGCCAGCCCACAGAAAGGCCGTAATCCGGTCAGCCCGCCCGAGAATAACAGCACCGGCTAGGCTCCCTAGACAGAGATAGGCCATCAGCATCGTATTATTGGGAGCGAGGAAGTGAGCCACTAACGAGAAGCACAAGATCGTAATGACTGCCACGCGCAAGTTGATCAGCACCGAGATCAACATCCCCAGCGCGGCCAACGGATAGAGATAGGGCAGCCAGTCGTGAGGAACGATCATAAACTTCGCTGCGAGCAGCCATATCACCACGATCACGACCAACAGGCCATACTCCTGCACATCCGTCAGAATGCGTGGACGCACCCTGTAGAGCGTGCCGCCCATAACTGCCAGCACGACCAATGTAAAGGCGAATGCCCGTGCCGTTACCCACCAATTCCATTCATTTTGAAGCAGCCCAATCTGAGTGAGTGCCTCCACATGCTCGCTGGTGACAATATCCCCGGCGCGTACAATGATCTCATTGCGTTCCAGTGTGACACTCTGCACAGGCACACTATTGCGAGCGAGTTCGCGCATCTCATCCGTCCGCAGTTGGTTAAAGAGGCTGTTGGGACGAACTAGGGAGCGTACGATTTCTACGACAATAACGCCGGATTGTTCGCTTAGATCACTGGCAATCTGTGCAGGGACGCGACGTTGAATCGCGCCTAAATTGCTTTCGCGGATCTCCTCGCGCATCACCCGATCCAGCGTGGTGGGAATTTCCTCCGCAGAACGCTGCCATTCCTGTGGGGAAAGTTCTAGAATTTGTTCTGCCAAATCGGGCGTTAACCCCAAATCAGGAATCGCAAGCAGATAGTCGGTCTTGAGCATGTCCGAGGCATATTCGTCGGCGCGGACGATGCTGATAAACTCAACAATATCCTGTGCCCGTTCAATCCGCTCACGACGTACTCGACCGTCGGGCGTATCATATTGGTCAGGCACACTCTGCGCTGCCCGTTCACGGGCGCGCTCTGTCAATACCTGGCTTTCATAGGTAATCTGCCGAGGTGCGACAACATCAAAGGGGGCAACTTGGCCTGCATCCAATTGCACTTGGCTGCCGAAAGGAACTTGCCACGAAAACAGCCCCACCATGAGTATCCCCACAGAGGCTGTTAGCGACCCGATCAACAGTCGATCCACCCAGTCAATTGACCGCAGTTTCAGACTTAGTGCCATGATAGACCCTCGTCACGGCAATCTAGTTTACACATAGCTCAAAAGAACCTATGCTCCCAAGAGACGCCGCACGATTTGGCTAACAACTTTACCATCGGCAGTACCTGCTACGCGTGCCATCATCACCGGCATGACCTTGTTCAGGTCACGTGGCGAAGTCGCGCCGGTTTCGACAATAACAACGCGTGCGATTTCTTCTACTTCAGCCTCGCTCAACTGGCGGGGCAAATATTGCTCTAAGACAGCCAACTCGGCCCGCTCCTGTTCGGCAGCCGCCGTAGCGCCATAGCGTTCATATTCGGCAGCGGCTTCGCGGCGACGTTTGGCCTCGCGCTGGATCACCGCCAGTACCTGTTCATCGGTGAGCGCGTGGTCGCTTCCGGCCTTGCTTGCTTCGGTGAGCGCAGTCTTCACTGCGCGCAGCGCGAGTTTGCTAATATTATCCTGGGCGCGCATGGCTTGTTTCAAGTCATTGTCCAGGCGAATCCATAAACTTGCTTGTTCAGCACTCATAATGTATCTCACTCAATTTATATATTTAGCTATATATTTAGTTATATGTTTAGCTGTGGGTGAATACCTTCCTGCCGAAATCTCCAAACACCCTAACAAGCATCAACTAGAACTCGCATCATGATGGACAGCTTGCTCGACTTGCCGGTGCACATGGCGATCAATCCAGTGCATAATCTGATCTTGGTAGCGCAGAAAAACTATAAAAAGCACTGTCAGGCCAGCCAAGAGCAAAGCTAGTTGCCACCAAGTAAGCAATACCACACCTGCACCCGCTGCGGCAACAACAAAAGTGCTAGGTACACGGATGATAAGGGTCATGACGAGAATCTTGATAAAAGAGACGCGCGCAAGTCCTGCCAAAAAGTAGGGAATGTCGCCCGTTGGACTGAGCAAGATAATAAACCAAATCAATGTGCTATGGCTGTGGCTCACGCGCTGCCACTTGTCCAACCGCTCATCACCCACCAACCGCCCTGCCAGCGGACGTCCATAGATACGCGTCAGCCAAAAGGCCAAAGATGCACCCAACAGCAAACCTAAACTGCCCCAAACTCCACCCCACACTGGCCCAAACAAAAAGCCCGCCGCAAACTGGAGAACATAGCCGGGGATTGGCGCAACGACAATCTGAATGGCATTTAATACCACCAGCGCCAGCGGCCCCATCCACCCCAAGCTAATGACCCACGCTTCTAATGCTTGTTCATCCTGGAGCAAGGCCCATACTTGTGGCCCAACCCAATACAGGCCAATCGCTAAAACAATCACGCATCCAAGCAAGAGCCATTTTCCAAAGCGGCCTTGTAGAGAGAACATGCCACGCGCCGCTTGGCTTGTGGCATTAGGTGGGGCAAGTGATACAGTAGGTTCTTCAGGCATATTGCTTTCAGTACGCATCGCCAGTCCATTATACCCTCCCTCAACCCTCTGTCAACCGTAAGCATAATCCAATCATTGGAGAAGACCGTACTGTCATCCTGTGATGAACAGAAGGGGATTCCTCCTGCGTCGGAATGACAAGACACGGAATGAGAGTGTGTCCTACAGGTTAAGGTGTCCTACAGGTTAAGGTGTCCTACAGGTTAAGGTGTTCTACAGGTTAAGTAGCAACTTGAGTTATCC
>CAMPHP010000251.1 GCA_946885925.1 uncultured Litorilinea sp. | reverse complement strand
TGCCACACCAGAACCAGCCTGCACCAAAAGCATATCGGCATGACCGTGGTAATTGCCCTCAAACTTGATGATTTTGTTGCGCCCCGTGAATGCACGAGCCAAGCGCAAGACGCTCATGGTGGCTTCTGTACCCGAATTGACGAAGCGCATCATTTCGATATTCGGCATATGTCCCATGATCAATTGCGCTAGCTCGATCTCCTGGGGGCAAGGTGCGCCATAACTCGTACCGCGCAGTACTGCCTCTTGTAATGCGGCGACCACATTAGGATGTGCGTGCCCCAGGATTAACGGCCCCCATGACATGATGTAATCCACATAGCGGTTGCCATCGACATCCACCATATAGGCACCTTCACCGCGGGCGATGAACAATGGTTGCCCACCAACAGCGCGAAAGGCACGCACGGGCGAATTAACGCCACCAGGGAGAATCTCTCGGGCCTGGGCAAAGAGAGCCTGGGATGTTGGGATGTTCAACAATGCTGTGGTTGGTTCTTTTGCACTCATGCTTCCTCCCCCTCCCACTTACGCAGGTTGGGCAACAGGCAGCCACACCGCAGCCCGTGCTTGAATGAGATCGACTAAGGTTTCTATGAAGAGCGGGTCATCATTGAGCGCTGGCGGACGCACCAAACGCATCCCCAACCCGCGAGCAACCTTTTGAGCTTCAATATCAATATCAAAGAGAATCTCCACATGATCCGCTACAAAGCCCACTGGAATGCTGATCACGTTTTTGATACCCTGTGCTGCCAATGATGGCAGATGCTCCTCTAACTGCGGGCCAAGCCAAGGCTCAGGACTACGCCCTGCTGATTGGTAACTCCATGACCAGCGATCAGGAGGCAAATCTACCAGATCAGCAACTAGCCGCGCGGTTTCACGCAGTTGGCTGTCATAAGGATCGCCCATCTTGAGAATGCGCGTAGGTAGACTATGAGCGCTAAAAACAACATGGACTTGCTCGCGCTCGTCAGCAGGCCATTCTTCTAGGCCGATTTGAACGCGGTTGGCGAGCGCTTGGATTAGCTTGGGTGCATCATGATAGCTGGCGACATGCTGAAACTCTATCTGCCCATGATACATCTCAAGTCCGTCAGCGATCTTGCCCTGATACTTTTCTACGCTGAGCTTGCTAAAGTGAGGCGCAAGCACAAGACTGATGGCACGGGTGATGCCATCGTGGACCATCTGCCCTACGACCTCCTCTATCCAGGGCGACCAGTGACGCATTCCTAAATAGAAGCGATATTGAGCAGGATCGAATCGGGCAGATACAGCTGCTAACTGTTTTTTTGAAATCGCCAACAGCGGCGACTTGCCACCGATCTGGCTGTAGTTATGCGTAATCTCGCTTAAGACTTCGGGCGTAGTTGGGCGACCACTGCGGATGTCCGAGAGATAGCCGGGGATCTCATCCAACGAGTTTGGCCCACCGTAGGCCATAATTAGAACGCCGATAGGTGAGGTAGGCATCGGCGTAGTAGATGTGCGCACTGTCGAATTGTTCATAAGTCCTTTGCTCCCATGTGCAACGTAGCGTGGTGCAATTTAGCGTGCCGTTTGTTCGTGCACATAGTCTACTACTCGTTGCACATTTTCGAGCGGTGTGTTGGGAAAGATACCATGACCTAGGTTGAAGATATGGCCTGGTTGCCCACCCGCTTCATCCAGCACAGCATCCGCCTGGTACTTGAGTTCTCGCCAGGGAGCCAACAACGCCACGGGATCCAGATTGCCTTGAACGGGCTTGGTAGCGCCGATCTGCTCTCTGTACCAACCAAGTGGCATACGCCAGTCTACACCGATCACATCTCCGCCTGCAGCAACCACGTCCTTGATATAGGATGCCGTACCTGTGCTAAAGTTGATAACCGGCACACCTGCACGCTGTACCATCTCGAACAACATGCGATTGTAGGGTTGAACAAAGCGCTGGTAATCTTGCTGGCCTAGTGCCGATCCTGCCCACGAATCAAAGATCTGTAAAGCTGATGCCCCGGCTTTTGCTTGTGCGAGGAGATAATCGGCCTGAACGGTCACCAGTTTGAGCATGAGCCGCTTCCATGCGGCTGGCTCACTATACATCAGTGACTTGGTTTTGATGTAAGTCTTGGAGCCACTACCCTCAATTGCATAGCTCGCAAGGGTAAAAGGTGCGCCTGCAAAGCCGATCAACGGAATGTTGCGCGGCGCAAGTTCCGTCACGACCAAACGAATGGCGTCCAGCGTCGGCTCAAGGGTCTCCTGTGCGGGTGGCGTCGCCAACCTATCAATATCATGGGTCGTGGTGAGCGGATTGTCAATCTGCGGGCCTTCGCCTTTGACGAAATCTAGTTTTAACCCCATACCAATCAGCGGAGGCAGAATATCAGCGAAAATAATCGCTGCATCGAAATTAATCCGGCGCAGCGGCTGCAAGGTAACTTCGGCAGCAAGCTCTGGTGTCCGAATCAATTCGAGAATCGGGTGACGAGCACGAAGCGCCCGGTATTCCTCCATATAGCGCCCTGCCTGACGCATAAACCAGACCGGCGTATAGGGTACTGGCAAGCCGCGACAAGCACGCAAAAAAGGCGCAGTAGGTTCCGGCTGGTCCACCTGGGTCGCTGGGCGACCTGGATGGGCAACAACTTCCGACATACAATATTGTCCTCTAGTTCCTGGCCCTTTATTGTAAGGCCATTATTTCGACCCTTATTCCGGCTTCGCTTGCCACACGACCTTGCCGATAAAAAACGGGCCAAGTCGTTCCAGATGGAGCGACGTTTGTTTTGTTTTACGCATGCGCTGGACAATGATAGAGAGGGGGTACAATTCTGGACCAATCAATCCAACCACAAAATCGTTGTCATTCTTGTCTAGCCCATGACAAGCCAAGCGCACATCGTAACCCAAATGCGCGCGCCCAAAAGAGCGCCCAATTCCGCCATGCTCCGCCAGAATAACATTCTGCTCTTGTGCGGATAGCTGCTCAAAGCTACCTGCTCGCCGCAATGGATACCAAATCGCCCAACGCAATTCAGGGTCGGTTACCCGGCGGCGTGGGCGAGTAATCAATGTCTCTTCCAAGTCAGGCTCATAGCCAAGGGCATAGGTGCGCCCAAACATCGTATGTTCGGGTTTGGGCGTCAGGTCGCTAAATGGCGATTGATTGAGAAAGGCGCGTAATTCATTGACAAAATACTCGGGTGTTTCACTATAGGTCAATAGCGCCACGCCACGAGGATCGTTAATGTCCTCATAGAGTACCCCATTCACCTGCGCGCGCTCCAAAGCCTGAATCAAGGCCGGTGTATCCTTAGCGTCACCAAATGCCATAAACTGCATGAAGAGGCGACGTGTAGAGCTTAATACTTCACCTGTAGCAGAGCGGCCTTTTTCAGAGAGATCCAAGGCCTCCAGATCGCTGGCAGTCTCGCGGTGCTGGATGCCTATGCCGTTGGGTTTCATCAAATATCTCCCAGAACTACAATAGTTGTATCGATATATTTAAGCACATAACCTACCGTATTGTGTGCTATGCATTGTGTATCATTAGCCCCGTAACCAGCGGGCTGCGTCTTGGGCATGGTAAGTAATAATCAGATCCGCACCCGCGCGCTTAATGCTCGTCAGAATCTCGAGCGCTGTTGCGCGTTCATCGAGCCAACCTTGCGCAGCAGCAGCCTTAACCATTGAGTATTCGCCACTAACGTTATAGGCAACCATCGGCAGTTGATCAAACTGTTGCCGGAGACGCTGGATGACATCAAGGTAAGCCAGTGCAGGCTTCACCATGAGGAAATCGGCTCCTTCCTCCACATCCAAGGCAGCCTCGCGCAATGCTTCGCGTACATTGCCAGGGTCCATTTGATGAGTTTTGCGATCCCCAAACTTTGGTGCGCCCTCCGCGGCCTCGCGGAAAGGGCCATCAAAGCCCGACGCATACTTCACCGCATAGGACATGATCGGAATATGGCTAAAATCCTCTTCGTCCAGGGCGCTACGCAGGCTCCCTACCATTCCGTCCATCATGCCACTAGGGGCAATAATGTCTGCCCCGGCGCGCGCATGAGAAATCGCCACTTGGTTGAGAACGGCAAGCGTTTCATCATTGAGGACATAACCCTCTTCTAGACCAGGATGCGCATGCTCTTTGCCGTTATGGTGGTGGAGGATGCCACAATGACCGTGGTCGGTGTATTCGCACAGACAAACATCCGTAACAATTACCATCTCTGGCACAGCTTGTTTGATGGCGCGAATGGCTTGTTGAACAATGCCATCATCGGCAAAGTTCTCTAGCCCAATTGGATCCTTATGGACAGGTATGCCAAAAAGCAAGACGGACTTAATGCCAAGTGTGGCGCAATTCTCTGCCTCGCGCACGGCTTCATCAACCGAAAGCTGAGCGACACCAGGCATCGAACTAATATCATGACGTAGTTGTTGGCCGTGTACCACAAAAAGTGGGTAGATAAAGTCGTCCGGGCTTAACTGAGTTTCGCGCACCATGGCCCGCAAGGCAGGTGTACGCCGCAGCCTGCGAGGACGGTTAGGTAGAGGGAGAGTACCAGCGACGAGGTCATTGCCAGCAAGTTGAAGTAATTCAGCCACGGGCATCAAGCTCCTTTTCTTGCTCATAGTAAGCGACAAGTGCAGCGACTAGGCCAGGTATTGTGTGCTCAGAAGCGATTACATCAACGGTTAAACCTTCAGAGCGGGCCACGTCAGCCGTTGTGGGACCAATACACGCGACAGTGACGGCAGGCCAAAAGCTGGCAACAAAGTGCTCATCCAAACGACGGTCATTGCGAAGAGCCGCTACAAAGGCGCTCACTGCCGAGCCAGAGGCAAAGGTCACGACATCGACTCCACTCGTAAGTGCTGCGATGGCCGCTTCATCAAGCGTGACTGGCGTCGGCGTATAAAGAGCAATCTCATCTACTGTTGCCCCCTGTCTTGCAAGCGCTTCAGGCAGTTCGCTGCCGCCTTGGGCCGAACGTGGCAACAAGATACGAGCACCCTGGATATCGCCCAGTGTTGCCACGATTTCCGTACCCAAATATTGAGCGGGCATCGCATCAACCCGCGCCCCGCGGGCCTGTAGTGTCTTCTGCGTTGTCGGACCAACTGCCGCAATTCTTGGGCCGCTTCCATTGCCCAGGAGATTGGCATCTTCTAGAAGAGAATAGAAAAGCTCCACGGCATTTGGGCTGGTAAAAATCACCCAGTCATATTTCACAAGTCTCTTGATTGCGGCATCGAGCGCAGTCGTATCTTCTACGGGCACAATCTGAATCACAGGAATTTCGACTGGCTCTGCACCCGCGCCGCGTAGCTGCGCAGAGAGAGCATCCGCCTGTACGACAGCGCGAGTAACAACCACCCGCTTGCCAGCGAGCGAAAGAGATTTTGTCCTCACCTCACGGTTTAATGCGATGTGTGCTCCTTGCTCGAGCAAATCTTCCGCAACTCGGTCGGCCAATTGGTAAGGATCATTCCCCGTTGCCGTGGCATTAAAGACATGATGGCCATCCACGGTGGCAACTCGTGCCTGAAGTTCAAATTGTTCACCCACCCTATGCGCCCATGCGCCCACAGGTGCCGAACATCCACCCCCTAAGCGCCAAAGCACCTGGCGCTCAGCCCTGGTAGCAGCAGCCGTGTCAGGA
>CAMPHP010000250.1 GCA_946885925.1 uncultured Litorilinea sp. | reverse complement strand
TGCATGTGCCTTGTAGTCCCGGACCCAAATTCACAAAGACCTCATTCGATTCAGGCAAGCGGTCCAACTGGCCTGTCAATGTTCGCTTGTCGGCGCTACAGCGCAACTCCGTTGCGTGTAGGTCGCCCACCGTGACCTCCGGCGGGATTGGTCCGCATTGCAGCCCAAATCCACTGATGGTCAGCAAATAACCCTGTTTATCTTGCTCTAGCGTAGCGCGGTCGAGCCGTACCCACGGACTCCTCTCTACCCCGCGCTCTTGTTTGTCATGCCAGTCTGTTTTGTAGTTTGGCATTTCACTCTTGACCTTTCTAGAAACTGCAAGCTAGCGGCTGAATTCTAGGTCATCCACCAACAGATGTCCTGTTCCGCGCCCTGCTAGCCATAACTGTACCTCCTGAATATTGCCCAAGTCCAATGCTTGGTTAGCCACATGGAAGGCACTCAAAGGTAGTCGCACTGTACGCATCACGCTTGATGGGCGAGGAACCGCGTCGGGGTATGGCACAATGGCAACGCTCCCTGCGCGGAGCGTCGCTGATTCGGCTCCATCGCTAAGGTTCACAAAAAAGTCGATTGGCAGTTCCTCGGCGTTGAGAGCTGCATCCTCATAGAATTGCCCTGCACGAAGCAAAAGCCAGCCATCTCTATCGACGGCGATTCCACCCGCTACGCTGCGGTAGATGACATTGGGCTGCCTCCAACTTAATTCAGTGCCCTTGGTGTCATGGAGTGAATTCGCCAGCGTTGTGTGCTCAATATCCTGCCAGGTGTCCAGACCTGGGCCGATTGCTTCAACCTGTCCGCCCTGGCGATTCTCGGTTGGATCAAGTGGCTCGTCTGCCAGCCCGAGTTGGGTGTCCTCATCTCCAAAGTTATCTAAGACTATGCGGTCTATTTCAGATGAATACTGCGTATAGATCTCCAGGTCACGTACTCCTGGTGGAAGGATCACCCCTTCCATATAGCCGCCATAGTCACCCCAGTCGAGCAGCGCATCCAGGAAGAAAGAAGTAATTAGACATTTCGCCATCCGCTCGTGATCATCAGGCGGCAGTGCCTCAGCCGCAAAGGAATCTTCAAGATTGTCGTCGTGCGCCAACCACTGTCGGTTGAACGGATTATGGCGGATTCCATAGGCCCAAAAGTGGCTTTTGGGGCGCTCTGAGCGATCATAGATGCGAAGACCGTCAAATGCAGGGGTGACACCTGAGCGTACCAACACATCCATTGATCCAAAGATCTGCATGTACTTGGCCTGCCGGAGTAGGACTTCAGGCCGCCAGTTCGTCGGGGCAATGCTGCAAACTCCCCGAATCCCGAAGCCACGTCCTTGACTCTCGTTGAGAAATTGGGCCACGACTACTCCTTCGCCGCCCATCGAATGTCCAATCAGACCAATTCGATTTGGATCGACATGCCCTTGCAAGAAAGGGTCGCTCAATACGCTCGTGACGCCTTGTAAGATAATTTCACCTCGAGCGTACTGATAGGAGTCCCCTACCGCATTGGATAGTGCATTGGCTTCGTTCAGATTCATGCTGAACACCACCACACCCCACGATGCAAGGTGGCGTGCCAAATAGTCATAGCCCAAATAGCTTGGCAAGCTAAAAGGATCGCCATTCGGCGCTGTCTGCCAGGAATGATAGCCGTGGGCAATGACAACCAGCGGCAGATTCGTGGCTCCTTCCGCTAGCCCGTCTTTGCCATCTGAGGGGTAGTAGAGTTGCCCATAAATCTGGATCTTAAATGGATCGCCATCCTCAGTATCCGGTACCTGATAGGTATCATACGAGACCTGGTGCTCGCCAACTTGCGTGAATCCACCCCAGTTACAGGCGTCGGTAATCGGCGCAACTCGTTCACTTTGCTCGCTTAGTTCACAGATCGAGACGCGGGCAAAAATGGTGTCAGTCACCGGGTTGACTCCTACACGTACAATTGGCTCACTAGCGAATGTCTCGCCCACTTTGTTCGAGCCAGCAAACACTTCTACCCGCGCCCCTGGGAGAACGCCGCTTACCCACGCAGCCGTGTCACCGTATGCTACGGGTGCTAGAACCACAGGTTTGGGTAGCTCACGTAGTGGTTGAACGATGATTCCATCTGACTCCGGACTTTCCACGGTGCCAACCCACTGCTTCGCCGTTACTTTTGCCCCTGCCACCAAGGTGGGTGCTGCCGTCATGGTGATACTGTTGTTCACTCCTGCCCAGCCTAAGCCGCAAGGAATGCCATCTTGATAGAGGCGAATAGTCGCTCCGGGATGTAGATTGGATACTTGTACGACCGCTCCACAGTCATAGAGTGGTGGCACAATGACTGGCGCAAAGATCTCTGGCGGCAAAGGCAATACGGTGACTGGGTCTGACTCTTCTGACCTGCCACACAAGGTTTGCACCACACGCACCACATCGCCTGCAGAGAGCGGCCCATTCAACGCAATCACCGGCTGGTCGCTGGTGGGACGAGGGCCGTATTCTTGAAAGCTCATCGCGCTGGATGGCAGAATCCTGACCAAGAGTTGAGCACCTGCAATCTGGTTGCTGACACGAATATAGCTGTCCCCTTCGATCAGTGCCTGCTCCACTACCGGTTTGATGCGCTCATCGGGCGGAATGACGTTGCGCCAATCGCTCCAATCCCCATCCACCTTGCATCTGCGCTGCCCATCCCAATAGCCCTGTGCCCGTACCTGGTCACCTGGAGTCAGAGTCGCCCCAATCCAGACATTGGCTGCCGTCCAGCAGGAGCAGAATGATCCTAATGGGCCATGTGCTGCTGATTCCAGGCGTACACGAGCGCCGGAATGTAGATTGCTCAAAGGGATAGCGTTCTGACAGCCAAATACTGGTTCGCCAACGATTGGTTGCAGCGGTTTGGCGGGTTCGGCAACGAGCAGCGAGCCGCCAAATGGCCCCGGTTGACCGCACACCAACATGCGCGCCGATAGCACCGCGCCCGGCTCCTGCACAGTACGCAGATCAACGCCAAAGCAACCGTTGCCATCAAGGCTTGCAACGCCGGAACCGACTTGAGTGCGACCGACAAATAACTCCACATCACAACCAGGCGCAAGACCACTCAGCCAAACGCAGTGGCTGCACGTCCCCACTTGAGAAGGCATAATAGGAATTGATTGAGGCGGGAGCATTACATCTTCGACCGTGATAACCGGGGAGAAAGGAGTAAAACCACTGCCTGCGTCTTGCCGAGCTTGCACGGGGAGATTGGGGTCGAGGGGTGGGACAAGAAAGGTGTGAACGCCTCCCGTTGCTGTGTGATTGAAGAGGGTTCCGTTTACCGATAGTTCAACGTCGGCCCCTGGTACAAGTCCCTCTACAGTAATGCGCGTTCCACAGCGGGAGAGTCGTTCACGAACGGTAGGGGCGAGAGTTGCCATGCTGCCTCCTCGTGCGATGCGTACTCCGGGCAAGTTTTGCGCGTGGCAAAATAGAGAGTCCTTGTTGACTTGTCATTGTACGACCTGCTAAATCGTACGTCAACCGGATGGGGTGTATGTCTCGCTGGGGCCGGAACGCCGCTATCTTCCTCCTCTGTCAGGAAGGCCGCCAGGCCTTCCCGTAAACGGCAATGCCAGCAAAGGCCTGTCCTCACAAGGAATGCTGGCCCTCCCAGTCTATCCGGCTCCAGACGAGGCTGCTGTCGTTGTATATCGTTTTAGGGTTTGCAACAGGACGCGTCCTGGCCCTGTCAGACGGGTCATAAAGAGCCCTTCGCCCCCAAACAACGTTTTGCGGATGCCGCCTACGCGCTGAATGTCATAGTCTACATTGTCGGCAAAAGCAGCCAGATGGCCTGTGCTGACCATCATTTGTTCACCTGCAGCCAACTGGCGCTCATAGAAATCACCGCTTCCGTGAATCAACACAGTACCTTGACCGGAGATGCGCTGCAAAAAGAGTCCTACCCCGCCAAAGAATGCCGCTCCTGCACGACGAGCCGTTGTTATCGCAATGTCCACATCTGCACCCCACGCCGCCAAAAAAGAGCCGCGTGTCGTCACCACTGGCCCATCGGCAAGGTTCCACACGGCAATGTGACCGGGCGCACCGCTTGCCACGAGTAGGTATTGCCCCGCTTCTCGGCTCTGAATATAGCTTAACGAAATTCCCTCACCCGCTAGCGTGCGGCTAATGGCCGCTCCGATCCCACCGGGCACGCGTAGCTCCCAATCGACGCCTTTCGAGTAGGCCATGATGCTGCCGGTGCTGGCCCACAGCGTATCCTGCGCGTCTAATTCAAAGCGCACGTTCTGTGCAATCTCGCCGGATATGGTGTAGTGCATGGTGGTGCCTTCTCTGTCTATGGATACTTGTGCGATACCCTGTACACCTTTAGATGAGCTTGTCCCTATGGCAATGATAGCACACGAACGGGGAAAAGAATCTCTCTGCTCTGCGCGCGCCCAGAGAGATGCCTACGGCATGACGGACGCGTTGTTCTGTCACTCCGTAGGAGTCTCTCTGAGGAGGCGGTGACAGAGAGACCCCGACGCGCCCTGGGGGCATCCGACAAACTACAACTTTAATACAGCCCAACAGATACCGCAGGCAGATAGATCATTCCATTCTGCGCGCGGAAATAGTCAGGATATTCAGCCTGCTCTTTGGGGCGGGCGTGGGGCATGTATTGGCGGTTGTTACACTCGAAGGAGTCAACGGTGAGGGCGAGGTGGGCGCAGAGATTGGCGCTGTGGACAAGGGCGCGGCCCGGGTTGGTGAGGTCTTGGAGGGTGATATGGCAGCCGTGCGCTTTGGCCCAGCAGTAAGCGAGCAGCGAACTGCTTTGCCCCTTGCAAGTTTTGACTGCTATGCCTGTCCAGCCTTGGGCGCTTATTTGCGGCAAAATAGCGAGCGAGTCAAAGCTCTCGTCAAGGATGACCGGCTTGCGCGCGGCAACCTCGTGCAGGGTAAAGGTGTAGGCGGCAAGATCACGCCCGGTGGGTTGCTCAATGTACTCCAGCGCATTGAAAGCAGCGGGGGCATCGAGCGCAAGGGCATCAAGCATCTCGAGCAGGAAGGCGGCATCGGGGCAACTCTCGTTGGGGTCAACTGAGAGGTGGATGGGGGCAGATGGCAAGGCCGCGCGCGCAGTGGCATACACGTCAGCCACCCGTTGCGCATCGATCAACGGGTCTTGGCCTTTGGTCTTGATTTTGAAACTGCTAAGCGAATCGCGCTTTATCCAACTGGTCAGATCGGCGGGCAGATCGGGGAGGGCGCGCGGTGGGGCTGTCTCCGGCGTCAACGCATCGCCCACACCCACCACATGCTGGATGCATAACCGTGGACGGCGCGCCACCAAATAGTCGCTAGGGTAGCGCCCTGCCATTGCGCTGCCGAGATAGGTGCCCAGGTCGGCATTGAGCCATTCGGCTGTGTAGAGTTGATAGACCGAACGGCCAATGGCGCGACCCCAGCCATCGTGAATGGCTGCATCAAAGGGCGAGAGGCAGTTGAGCGCAGCTAGTTTTGACAGTGTACCTGGCGTCCACCCCCGTTCAATCTCCACATCAATCATGACCTGCGCCAAAATTTCTTCTAATAGCTCGTGCTTTTCCAGCGGGTCGCTAAAATGATCGGCGGCGGGCAATTGCTGTGTCAATTTGGTACAGATCGCGCGCATGGCCCCATCTTTGGCGGCGTGATCCAGCGT
>CAMPHP010000249.1 GCA_946885925.1 uncultured Litorilinea sp. | reverse complement strand
GAAAGCCAAATAGAACAAATGTTCCCCACAGAGAATATACCTATAACTTCAAAATGTCAAGCACATATTTTTGAATGAGCGCAAGAGTTGTCAGGGAGAAAGAAATGAAGAGGTGGCCTAACTTGCGATAAGAAGGAGTTGTCCAGAAACCATCGCTTTACGTCCTGTGCCTCCATTAGTACATGTAAAAGGTATCTGGCATAGGGGAGCGAAGTCAAACAACTATTGCATTGGGCGTCGAAGGGAAAGGAGTATCAGCCGCCAATAAAAGTGAAGGAGAGTACAGGGGCGTACCCTCCTTCTTATTAGCTTAGCTCGGTTGGTGTCCTAGTCACTCTGGCGAAGCCAAACGCCGGTTTGTGAGTGACTTACCTATGCCGGTGCAACGGAGTGATTATCTCCGATGGGTCTCAGTAGCCATGAGGAAGTCATTTACTTCTTGACGGGCACGCTCCTTGGTGTAGCCATAGCGTTCCTGCAAGAGACCCTCAAACTCTGTCTGGGAGCCTTGAATGCGGTCCAGATCATCATCGGTGAGGTCACCCCACTTCTGTTGAATCCTACCGCGCAACTGCTTCCATTGACCCTTAAAAATATCGGCGTTCATCATTCTCTCCTTTGCTGGGTCCATCCTGCTAGATTACTCGGGTGAGCATTGTGACAGGTACGGACTTCGTTCTAACTATGGTGGAGATGCCCGGTACAGTAGCACAGTACAGTAGTTAAGTACAAAGCATTCACCACATCTATATCAACTCACGCCTCTGTGCCAACTCAGTTGATGGTACAGGTAGCAGTGAGATACTACCAATCCCAGTACAAACTCGACTTTCGAGAGATGTCTCTCGATGTGCGGGCTAGACCCGCTGCCGTGCATGTTGCCCCTCGGCAAACTCCTCAATCACTTTCTGGTTGAAGGCTGGCAGATCTGCTGGGCTGCGACTTGTAACAATCCCTTGGTCCACGACCACTTCTTGATCCACCCAGTTACCACCTGCATTCTTCACATCCGTCTTGATGGAAGGATATGAAGTGAGCTTGCGACCCCTGGCAATATCAGCCTCGACCAGCATCCACGGGCCATGACAGATGGAGGCTATTGGCTTGTTCTGTTCAAAGAAATTGCGTACAAACTGGACTGCCTGTTGGTTCATGCGCAGTTTATCCGGGTTCATGACTCCACCGGGTAACAACAGCGCATCGTAGTTATTCGGATTGGCTTGCTCGAGGGGAATGTCCACCGGGAACTCTTGGCCCCAGTTGGTGTGATCCCATCCCTTTACCTTATCGTGTTTTGGTGAAACGATTTCGGCTTTGGCTCCAGCTTGCTCTAGCGCCTGCTTGGGTGAGGTAAGTTCGATTTGCTCAAACCCATCCTCGACTAGAATTGCAACCCTCTTACCATTTAGGTTTTGCTGGCTGTTGAAGTTTTGCATAGTACCTTCCTTCCTCTATTTGCCATACAGTTATCTGCTATTAAGGCTTCGTTTCTGCCCTGGCATCTAGCGGATTCTGTCCGCTGCGGGTGCATTGAACGCTAGCGCCGACTTGTCATGCGGTCGAGCTATTCTGGATAGCCCTGACATTAGCGTCCAATTGGTCCCTTGTTAGCTATAGTATGACACTGGCGGGCGGCGGGGTCGATGGGTTAGGGTAGAAAAATCGGGTAGGTCAAAAGATACATCTACACAAGGAACAATTCAGCGGCATAACTAGAGTACGCCGCTCTGGAATTTGCGTGCTTTTGAGTATATCTGCAAAGCTATAGAGGCCTATATCAGGTACTAGACTTAGCTATGCCTTACCTTGTTGTGGCCCTGTTATTATGGCCTGCGTCATAGCTTCAGCATTCCTGCTCATAAATTCTTATCAAATTCTCAGCCACAATCGCACTTTATTGAATAGAATAGGAAGGCTCTGAATCGTTTTTGCCTAGAAAGCTCCTTTTCTGCCCGTTTTCACAAAAAGAAAGCAAAAGGGTGAGCGATACAGACATGGTGAAGATGCAATGATTGAATCTATTGCTCTTTGCAGAGATGTGCTCCTTGCAGAACGCTTTACAGAAATGGACAGCTTGCGTATAAATAGGCTGTCCACCTACACAGCGAGATCTGAAGGCGTTCGAAACGGCAGAATACTTTGGATGGGGAGATTTCTTCACAACTATGTCCACACACAACCATAAACGACTGGCAAACCTTCTGCTGATGGCGCTGTTGGTTGCAACCCTGGTACCTAGTACAGCCTTGGGCCAAACCGCGGCTTGTTCGCGCACGGTCTTTGTCCAGGCTGGCGAAACATTATCCGTAATCTCTGGCCGAGAGTTGGGTGACCAGCAAGCCTTTTCCCAAATCGTGACAGCCACCAACGCGGCTGCGGCGATTGACAACACCTTTGCGCGCATTGATGACCCGAACATCATTGCAGTAGGCTGGAAGCTATGCATCTCGACAAGCAGTACGGCTGTGCAATCCGATGGGGGATCAGCACCAGCCCCTTCAGCCCAAGAAACTACGTCAGCAACATCAACAGCACAGGCGACGAACAGCATTACTGCCACAAGTACCACTGCCACGACTCCGGGCGAGGATGATGAACCTACGCTTGAGGAGCAGTGGGCCAAGCGCATGGAGCCGGGTGGACCCCATCCACTCACCATTGAATATCTACGCAGCCAGGAATATCCTGGTAGCCCCATCGTGATCGAACAAACATTAAGTGCAGGGAGCAACTATAATCGCTATCTGGTCTCTTACCAGTCCGAGGGACTCAAGATCTATGCTTACATGACCGTGCCCATTGGCACCAAACCAGCAACAGGTTGGCCCGTGGTGGTCTTTAACCACGGTTATATTGCACCCACTGTCTACCGGCCCACCGAGCGATACATTGCTTACCAAGATGCCTTTGCAGCCAATGGCTATATTGTCCTCCGGCCCGACTATCGCGGCCATGCAGACTCCGAGGGGGATGCCGTAGGTGCTTATAGCGACCCTGGGTATACCATCGACGTGCTCAATGCCATCTCCTCGATTAAAGCCTACGCCGACGCGGATCCAAACCGTTTGGGGCTGTGGGGTCACTCGATGGGTGGTTATATCACAGCGAGGGCGATGGTGGTGCGCGATGACATCAAAGCGGGCGTAATCTGGGCGGGTGTAGTCGCTTCCTATCCGGACTTGCTTGAATCATGGACACGGCGAAACAGACCTCCTTCTTCAATCCCGCAACGCTCACGACGCTGGCGTGAGGTGTTGGTAGAACAGTATGGCACGCCAGACGAGAACCCAGAGTTCTGGGCCTCGATCTCCGCCAATAGCTTTCTAGAGGATCTCACCGCGCCCATACAGCTTCATCATGGTACCGAAGATGGCGATGTACCAATACTTTTCTCCGAATTGCTATACAAAGAGATTTTGGCTGCGGGGAAAACGGCTGAGTATTACACCTATCCGGGCGATGACCACAATATCTCGGCCAACCTGGGTACAGCCTTACAACGGTCAGTAGACTTCTTCGACAAGCATGTAAAGAATGCACCAACGGGGCTTCCCCAAGGGTAAGGAGTGCTTGCATTTCGTAGCTACAGCCAAGCGGGCGATTGGCGACTGACCAATCTCGTGGTATAGGTGAAGGGGCGGCGGCATGGGCCACGCCCCTTTTTGCTGCCAAATCTAATCTTTTGACTCGATCCGCCTGCCAACTAGACAGGGATGCTATGATGTCTGCTGCCAAATCAACTTCTAAGTCTACTTCCAAATCTACTGCAACTTCAACCTTGACCGTCCTCATTGGTGAAGATATTGGTGATGCCAACCTAAAGCGCCTGCGTGAGGAGTTTTCCAGTGTAGATTTCCGCGTTGTTAAGGAGGATGCAGAGTGGCTAGAGGCGGCCCCTGCTGCTCAAGTGATTTTTAGCAAGCACTTTCCCTCTGCTGCGCTAGAAGCCGCGCAGAAGCTACAGTGGGTGCAGGCAGGTACGGCTGGGGTAGAGCGGCTGTTGCGAGCAGGACTGCCAGAACGGAATGTGCTCCTCACCAATGCATCGGGAGCGCATGGCGATCCTATCTCCGAAGTCATTCTCAGCCAAATGCTGGCCTTTGCCACAGGGCTGCATATCTTCATTCGCGCCCAAAGCGAGCGGCGTCAAGTCCAAAACGAGGTGATGCAGAAGAAATTTGAGCTAAGTGGGCAGACGCTCTGTGTCATCGGTTTAGGCGATATTGGCGGCACACTGGCACGCAAGGCCGAAGCGCTCGGTATGCGCGTCACAGGGGTGCGCCGCAGTGGCAAGCCTGCGCCCCATGTCGAAAAGGTCTATGCAACCAGCGACTTGAACACGGCACTGGGCGAGGCTGACCATGTGGCACTCTGCCTGCCGCTGACAGAGGAGACCAATCGTTTTATCGGCATGGCAGAACTGCGTGCCATGCGTCCAACTGCCTATATTTACAATGTCGGGCGTGGCGCGTCGATTGACCCGAATGCACTCATTCAAGCTCTGCAAGCAGGATGGATTGCCGGGGCAGGGTTGGATGTGACTGAGCCAGAGCCGCTGCCAGCAGATTCACCTTTGTGGGGTATGCCCAACGTGCTCCTCAGCCAGCATACCAGTGGCATGAGTCCGCATAATGCCAATCGCATTACAGAGATCTTTGCGGCCAACCTAACCCGCTTCTTGGCAGGCGAACCCTTGCAACAGATAATTGACCCTGAGCTTGGGTATTGATAAAACAGGTAGCTTGTTGACCGTGATGTTGCTAGCTGTGATGTTGCTAACTGTGATGACGTGACTCGATGATGCGTAATATCCTTGCCGAAAGCATACGCGCGATCCGGCCTTACGACGCGCTCGAACTTGAGCAGATTCAAGAGGTATTGGTGTGGATCGATTCAGGCGCACCGCTTTATCGAATTACGAAGCCAGACATTCCCCCTCAGCATTTGGTTTCCTATTTCGTACTCTTTGATGCGTTGCAGGAGAAGGTCTTGCTGGTCGATCACAAGAAGGCTGGGTTGTGGCTTCCCAGCGGCGGGCATGTGGAGCCAAACGAACATCCGCAGACAACGGTACGCCGCGAGTTACGTGAAGAGTTGGGGATTGAAGCGATCTTTCTCTCGCCCGCTCCCCTGTTTCTGACTGTTACGCCAACAGTAGGTCACACGGCTGGACACATAGATGTCTCATTATGGTATCTCCTTCAGGGGAACTGTTCTCAAGAGCTAACGTTTGATCGCGAAGAATTCAATCAGATTGGCTGGTTTGCTCTGGATGCGCTACCATTCGCGCATAGCGATCCGCATCTTGGACGCTTTGTGGCAAAGTTGAAGTTGTGGATGCTGTCTGCTGCGTCTAAATAGGCGTTTCTACATTGACAAATCAGTTACGCAAAGACGTGGTAATGTGGAGTGTATGACAAGCCTACAATTTTTAGGTGGACATCTTCCTCGAAGCCACCCAGAGGGTTCCCGGCCCTAAGGAAGGTTGACGCGGTTGGAACAGGTGTGTTGGGCCTCGCCATCGGCGATCCACAACTGGCTTGGCGACTCGCACTAATCTGTGGTTTGGCGGCAGCACTGACATTTCTAGTAGTAGCGACACTATTTGATTTCTTTGGAATGCGCGTGGGCGCACCCGGAGCAGAAGAACGGGCGACAATGCTCGTTGTTACCCTAGCGGGTATGTGG